>CAZIAN010000520.1:0-3661 GCA_964537355.1 uncultured Pirellulales bacterium
GCGCTTCCGATGTCGCACATTATGTTCTCGATAATTACAACCGTCTCGCTGCTAATACAGACAAGTGGTACAAGACCTATTACGAGCACAGCACCCTTCCACAATGGCTGCTTTTCCGTCTCCACTCGACCGTAAGCAATCTGGCAGCCGGGACATGTCAGTGGTGGAAGAACGGCAGATTCTGGGCATGGGAAGGTGTCGGCTGTTGTGAGGGCACCTGTACCCACGTGTGGAACTATTCTCATGCGCCTGCTCGTCTTTTTCCGCAGCTTGAGCGTAGCGCAAGAGAAATGCAGGACTTTGGCGAAGGCTTTGACACCGAGTCAGGGCTGGTCGGCTTTAGGAGTAACCGCGCCTATGCCGCCGACGGACAATGCGGCAGCGTGCTTAAAGCCTATCGCGAGCACCAGGCATCAGCCGACTATAGTTTTCTCAAACGGAATTGGCCGAGAATAAAAAAGGCCCTTGAGTTCTCCATCCAACAAGACGGCAATGATGACGGCCTTATAAAAAACAGCCAGCACAATACATACGATATTAACTTCGAAGGGCCGAACACATTTGTAGGTTCCCTGTATTTAGCTGCACTCCGGGCAGCAGAAGAAATGGCAAAAGATATGGGAGATGAGCAATTCGCAAAACGCTGCCGAAAAATATTCGAAAGCGGCAGTCGGCTCACCATCGAACGTCTTTGGGACGGTGAATACTTCATCCAGCTTGTTGACCTGCAGAAGCATCCGAAATTTCAATACGCAAAAGGGTGTCTGTCCGACCAGCTTTTCGGACAGGGATGGGCACACCAGCTCGGCTTAGGTTATATTTATCCGCCAAAGCAAGTTAAAAAGGCTTTGCAGTCAGTTTGGAAATATAACTGGGCTCCGGATATTGGGCCTTATAATGCAGAACACAAACCTGAGCGATGGTTTGCCCGAGACGGCGAGGCGGGTCTGTTTACCTGCACATGGCCAAAGAGTCCATATTATAAAGAAGGTGTTCGCTATAAGAGCGAAGTGTGGACGGGAATTGAGTACCAGGTGGCCGGCCATATGGTCTGGGAAGGAATGCTCGATGAAGCTCTTGTGATTTGCCGCGGCATTCACGATCGCTACCATCCTTCCAAACATAATCCCTTCAACGAAGTCGAGTGCGGCGACCACTACGCAAGGGCAATGGCAAGCTGGGGAGTTTATACTGCCCTTGCCGGTTACGAGTATCACGGGCCGAAAGGACACTTGGGTTTTGCGCCTAAAATAACACCGGAAAACTTCCTCGCAGCCTTCACAGCCGCCGAGGGCTGGGGCTTGTTTACCCAGAAGCGCCAAAGCAAAATCCAGCGAAACCGAATTGACCTGCGCTGGGGCAAATTAAATCTCAAAACTCTTGCCTTTACGGTTCCTGATGATTTTGACGTAGCCAGAGTATGCGTTAGATTGGACAGTGTAGCCGTCAGGAGCAGCTACAAACTCAAAGACAACCGTCTCGAAATTACTCTGACAAAAAAGCTGATTATCTCTGAAAACCAAACCTTAGGCATAACTATTCAGGGTCTCGATTAAAAAAACATTTTTTTCAACAACTCTCGGTTGTGCGATTGGTCAATTCCGGGCACCATTGAGAAATTCTTCTCTTATAAAGGCACAGATATTGTGCCTCCACCTGAAATTTTTCTGGACAGACGCTTATTGATTTGTTAAAATCTTTTTAGAAGTTCAGCAGTGAGATTCTTCTTAGGCGGAATAAAATGGATAAGAGGATAATTCTAAAGACTTTTCTTACAATTGCCGTAATTGTCTCATTGTCCGCCACCGGTACAATTACTAAGGGAGTAATTATCTACGTGGATGACGATGCAATCGGTGCAAATGATGGCTCAAGCTGGGAGAATGCGTATGTTTATCTTCAGGATGCTCTGGCTGATGCAGATATTGCCGATAAACCGGTGGAAATACGTGTGGTGCAGGGTGTTTATAAGCCGGACCAGGGAGCAAATCAAACTCCCGGCGACAACAAAGTTTCTTTCCAGCTTATAAATGGCGTCAATCTCAAAGGCGGTTACGCCGGTTTCGGCGAACCTGACCCGAATACCAGGGATATTGAACTGTATAAAACCATCTTGAGCGGCGACCTTAACGGAGACGATGTTGATGTAAACGATCTTGGTGATTTGTTTGATGCTCCTAAACGAGGTGATAACAGTTCGAATGTAGTAACAGGCAGCAATACGGATGCAACCGCTGTTCTTGACGGCTTTACGATCTCCGGTGGGGCTATTTCGGTGATTCCGTTTAGAAGAATAGGTGGATCACCTACCGGTGGTGCCGGAATGTTAATTTTTTCAGGAAATCCTACTCTAATTAATTGTACGTTCACTGATAATGTAGCCGACAATTCCGGCGGCGGATTATTGCTCTATGATAACAGCAATCCTACGCTGCTCAATTGCAAATTTATAGGGAATTACGCTGCAGAAGGTGGTGGAATTTCTTCCTTCCATAATAGTAATCCAACATTGCTCAACTGCATATTTAGTGAAAATTACGCACAATACGAAGGTGGTGGAATGTTGAGCTCAGGTAGTAATCCGAAGCTAACTCGATGCACATTTAGTCATAACTCAACTCTTAAGCCCAGAATTGATATTTCAATCACAGAAGGCGGGGGGATGTACAATAGAGATAGCAATCCTGTGCTGACTGATTGCACATTCATCGAAAACTCAGCGGATACTGGCAGTGGAATTTGCAGCAAAGATAGTGATGTTGAGTTGAATACATGCGAATTCATAAGTAATATGTCTTTGTGGAATGGTGGTGCCATTTCTAGTAATGGTGGCCAACTGATTGCAAAAGGGTGCATCTTTGAGAAAAACTTTCCGAGTGCGATAGAAGATTACAGCATAACTGGTTCCATGTTTACTAACTGCACTTTCACTGGAAACACATCCCAAGTGGATAGTGGGGCTGTGAGTGTCTATGAGGCAACATTCAGTAACTGTGTTTTCGCTGGAAATAGGGCTTTGGGATACTACCAGGACGGCCGATGGCATCGCAGTTCAGGCGGGGCAGTATTCAACGTGTGGACCACCGTATTCAACAACTGCACTTTTATTGAGAATTGGGCAGGTTTAGGATGCGCCATATACTGTTTTGGTACAGCGTATGTGAACAACTGCATATTCTGGGGTTCCGAGAATCAGATATACATTGACGATCCTTTTGCGGCGCCTACGTTTGTGCGTTACTCTAATGTCCAGGGTGGCTGGGAAGGCGAGGGCAACATCGATGTTGATCCGCTTTTTGTAAATCCGGGGTATTGGGGACATATCGAAGATCCAAATGTCGTTGTGGAACCAAATGATCCAAACGCTGTGTGGGTAGATGGTGATTATCATTTGAAATCTCAGGCCGATAGATGGAACCCGAACAGCGAAAGCTGGATTCAGGATGATGTTACAAGCTCCTGTATCGATACAGGCGATCCGAATAGTCCGATTCAATACGAACCGTTCCCTAACGGTGGTATAGTTAATATGGGCGCCTACGGCGGCACATCTGAGGCAAGCAAATCCTATTTCAGCGAATGAGTTCATGAAACGATTATTTATTGCAAGTACCCTATCATCATGAAAAACTACACACAAATCCGGTAATAACCGAATCCC
>CAZIAN010000521.1:0-3641 GCA_964537355.1 uncultured Pirellulales bacterium
TAAGCTCTTTTCTGTTGCCCACAGCATCAGACAGGATTGGCATAAGATAGCCCCTATGGAATACACCGAACCGCCCCCTGACACGCAGGCGACCGTCCTGGACAGTGACCGTCAGTTTCTCACAGATAACTCCCACATCATTGTAGGTCAGTACCTGTGCCCCTGGCGTGACCTTTGCGCTATACCAGTCATAGTGATAGGTGTACTCTTCACCCGGCGCCAAGTGCGCATAGCAACCCCACCCGTTAGCGCGGGTGAAGAAGAGGTACTTCTTGTCGGGTGAAATCCTGGGTCCGCATTCAAAATAGGCAGAGTTGATTCGAGGGCCCAGATTTTGCGGTGTGGACCACGTGCCATCCGGCAAATGCAGGGTCAGGTACAGGTCCCGCAGCCCATAACCTCCCGGTTGATTCATGGCGGTGAACACCATAAACGACTCATCCGGGGCAATTCCCGGCTCGGCCGCTGGGAGAACATATTCGACCCGGGGCCAGGTGTTGTTAACAAAAGGGGCTACCCATATCCACTAAGATTGCTTCTTGTCTTATTTGGTTGCTTATCAGGATTTGCCCTGATTTTTATATAGAGAAAATCCCCTATACCAGTTACACTTTTATGATACTCTTAACCATCCTTTTCATTCCTATTCTGAAAAAGTTGTTCCTTGAAAACACCGATAGAAGGTTATGAAAAGTAAAGTTTATTTCTTTATGAAAGGAGATGGATTATGAGTAATGAAGAAAAACCTCAGGTTCCCGAAGAACCTCAACAGACAGCACCGGAAGACTCTCAAGAGGAAGTATGCGAAGAAAAACCACCACAAGAGCCAAAAATTGGGTTTGGAGATGCTACAGAACAATCAGATGAATAGAAGCAATCAAATCTGAAGCAACAATAGACTCAAACTATCAATAATTTCTTGTATTGCTTGGCACATCAAAGTGTCTGAGATAATAAGGCGAGCGGCTAAGGAGGAACGCTCGCTATTTTTCTTTCCCTCATGCTTTAGAAAATAAGGGTAATAATCTGGAATTCGGATGATTCTAAAGGCAAGATTCGAAAAAGAGACTTCAATTAATTGCATTTCGAAAAAGATTTTAGTATTCTCTTTGAATTATAAAGCTTGGTTGCATAACTAAGCCTTTAGTATTACAAATATCGACTTAAGAAAATATTATAGACTGTTCAATAGATAACCATGAAAATACCCGAAGTAAATCTAAGCTTGGAGCGATTGCTTACATTTCTTTACGTTAAAAGCTCAGTAACCTGGTATATCGGCACGTCATTGCTGGTGTCTATATCTCTTGTTCTCTTCACAGCGTGCAGAATAGGACCGCAGCAAGCGAACACAACCACTTTTGTATCTGAGTTGAAGTCAGAAGTTGGCTACTTTGCAGGCTCACCAATGACCGGTCACACATCGGTTGATCCCAATTCGCTGCACGCAGAAGAATCTCTCGCTGTGACAATGTCATGGGCAATCATCGAACAATTGCCCAAGAATCTCCTGGAACCAGTAGAATCGCAAACTAGATTGATTAAAATCTTCCCGTCGCAAAAACCTGTTTCTCCAATAGCCCAGCTTACAAGAGGAACCAGAATCGGATCTATTGAGAATACCGAACGGTTTATCAACCGCATTACCAATGATGGATCTAATGGAGGTATTTTCCTTGGTATACTCTATGGAGTTCTGCCACAAAGGATTACAACTAGTTTTCGCATTGCCGAGAAAAATCCAACTGACCTACGATCTCCAGAGGGATTTGGGATTCAAATATTTAATCGATCACAGACAGGGGGAGGAAATACGGAAGAACCTTCAGTCATGTCTTCACTTGAAATTGCCATAGTTGCATCCGGTAAGCTCAAGCACAGCACCGCAACTACTCACGAGAGTATGCAGAGTTCAGAGGATGAAGATGAAGACTCTGATCTTAAGGGTAAAGATGTTAAAATAACAGAAACTGTCTTCCTTAAAGCTCGGCCGTTCAAGGAGCGAGACCAGTTTGCAATCATCCTATCATCCCCATTTAGTACAGAAGAAGTCAAGGCTTTTGCCATTACCATCGATGTGAGATCCCCCCCAAAGGAAGGGCGAGTCGGTGTGGCAATGCATGCGTTATACTTCAAACAGTGCCTGGAATATCTCGCACGTGGTGGTCTTCAAGACAGAGGAGTATATGGGAAACCACATGATACTAAATGGTCTGGCCTTGAGGATGCCATCCAATCGCTACAATCCCCTATCAATGAGCGGCGAGCCCTTCTCCATCTTGCGCAGCAGACCAATGCACTCTTGGTGAAAGATATTGCATTGTCCGGAACAGAGATAGTCGTCGGTCAACTGTCCCAAGCAGTAACAAATGAGTATATGTCCGGTTCAGTTACTAATAGTGAAATGGTGGGATGGATGTTAGAGAAAACGGCTTACAGTCTTTTGGCAAACTTATTGTCTACAGATCAGGCAACGCCTGAGTTAGGGCAGTTCTGGTTCGTCATACAGGCCAGGTCGGCCGCAATGCGTCAACGCTTGAGGAACTCATAGCCGGCGCTAATAGTATTGAAGAGTTACAACGTTACGTGGTCAGAGAAAACTTCATCTACCTGGAAGACATATCACCTGCAGCAAGAACACGTGCTTTTGAATGGTTGCTTTCTAAGGGTGAGGCTCCAGATGGGTATGATCCACTTGCCCCCCTGAAGGAGAGGCGAGCTGTTTTGAACCGTGTTGAGAAGGGTTTCGATTAGGAGTAAAGGAGTTATAGTTGTTTCGGAAACAAAAGAAATCAAATTCATCCTCTATATCGCCTGGAAAGAAAACCAAGAAACAACCTTCATGTGTAAACACCACGACTCACAGGCCAGGTGAAAGCGAAAGAAGTAAAAGCAATGGAAGTTATCGCCGGCGTTGGCGCCGTCGTATTCTATGGATTGTTACAATCCTCATCGTAATCTGTATCTTTCTTCGAATTGTTCTCTGGGCTTCCCTACCCTGGATCATCAAGAAAACGATGAGAGAGTATGGTTTACACTGTACTTATGAGCACTTGAGCGTCTCTCTCCTTACCGGAGATGCTGAGTTGTGGCACCTCGATTTAAGCCCAGCGAAAATGAAGAATTTATAGCGCATGTGGAGTACTGTCGAGCAGATGTATCAATGACGACCTTGCTGGCCCGCCGGTTAGTTGTCCGTCGCATAGAGATTGATGGAATGGACGTTAATGTAACGAGGGCAAAGGATGGCACGTTTCCGCAGTTCCAGCACTTGTTAAATATACTCGAAATGAAAAAGAGCGGAAAAGTTACAGCAGACACCGAGATAACAGCTACACCTGCCACACCAAGTGAAATCGATCTTACCCCCCATTCAAGATGGATGCACTCAGACTTCAGCATGTCCAAGTGAACTTCCGGGATGAGAGTCTATCTCCAGCTCTTGAGAGCCGTTTGGACATGAATGTGCGTCTATCAGACCTGGGATCAGAAAAGAGAAAGACAAGGTTTCAGGTTATAATTTCTTCGCCCCCTGTGCTTAACCAGTTAGTTGTAGAAGGGGCAGGCTCAAGCCTTGGAATGGACCTTCTCGCCGATATGAAAATTGCTGTAAATGGTCTGCATACTCAATCATTGAAGGA
>CAZIAN010000522.1:0-2376 GCA_964537355.1 uncultured Pirellulales bacterium
GTTCGTATCTCGTCCCAGCCGGCCACGTTCCCCCTCCTGTCGAACACATAATTATCAGTCTTGAAATCCATCAGCTTCGGCTCAACCTTTACCAATCTGGCCGGGCCGAGATTTAACTCAACCTCTTCATCCACCGGAATATATTTGATATTCGTCCCGCCAACGTATGATAAAAGGCCTTCACTATCGGCCTTACCGTAAATTTTTACATCACCATTCGGAATCGGCGTTTCGCCCAGATTATGCTCTTCGTCGTTCGCGAACTTAACGAACCTTATTGTCTGATTGTCCCATCGCTGCTCATCGTATTTATAAAGACTCTCGACTTCAATATCCTTCACATCGAAAGACAGCAGTCTCTTGCCCCATTGGTTAGGTATAGTCTCGGTCCCCTCAATCGAATAAAGGAAATACTCGCTTAAACCTTCTTTCCTGATCTCCTTGCGCTCTAACTTATCATAGAACTCAATGCCGAGACGATCATCATTGAACAAATGTACATCTCCGTTCAAATCCTGCCCTTTTAGCATTCCGCCGCCCATCATTCCGCCGCCATATCCACCCATTTCTCCTAAGCTGATGGGCCTGTTATAAGGATACTGGCGTTTTGCCAATTCTGCAATTTCATCGAGTATATGAACATTGCCGACAATCAGCCGCGTCTGGGCATCTTCATAATCTTCACCGCTGTTATTGGCTACCCGCACATAACCCTGTAATTGCATCGTCTTTTCGTTCTGCGAAAGTGTCCCCATATAAAACGCCCGCCAGGAAATACCGCTCGTGAAATACGTTATCTCGAACGGTACCTGGCCGCTGACCTCTGAATGAATTAGCCAGCGGCCAAGCTCCCGCAGCCTCGCTGGAAACACCAACTGTTCAATATTAATTTTATCTCCCTGCTCCAACGGCTCAAGTGACAACGACGTCGGATCAATCAAAGTATTGGCCCACATAAACTGAAGCCAGTTCCACCCCTTCTTCATCGTCAAATTCCGCCTCTCCCGCACTAACGTCATATCAGCGGAATTGTAAATCGTAAGCTGCACCTTGTCCCGTCTCGGCAATGTAACTAATTCAATCGCACTTGCCGGTGCAAAGGGCGGCTGCTCCGATATTGCCTCATCCGAAGCTTTACCCTTCGCAGCATACATATCCGCCTTTTCCTTAGACGCCATCGCAAGTGTTGGCTTCCTTGACATATCTTTTTTTTGTACAGCCTTGGCTTGTGTAATATCCGGCTTGCTTGCAATTTCCATTTCCGTCATCGGTGCGATTGACCGGATGCTTCGTGGTACCGTTTTATACTCCATTGGCATCGACTGTTCCGCAGCTTCCCTTTGCTTTGTCCCATCCTTGCTAAACTGATTAGCAACCAGCACCAATCCAACCACCAGCACCGCCGCCGCAGAACTCATCCACGCCGTCCTCTTAAACCACGCAATTTTTTTCACTACAGGTCTTTTCGCCTGCTCTGTAACACGCGAAATCAAATCCTCGGAAATCTCTGCCTTCTCGCCCAGCAAATCCAAAGCCGCATATTTGCGCTGCAGTTTCTCCAGGTTGTCTCGGCATTGGCCGCAGCCTTCTATATGTCCGGCCGCCTCCTTCATCCCGGCATCCGAGGCCAGTTTGAACTGGTATTCGATAAGCTCTTTTTCTGTAAGATGACGTTTCATTTTACTACCCCTGAACATCAGGTAATTTTTGCCCCAAGGTCTTCAGTGCCCTGAACATTTGTGTTTTCACCGTCCCAAGTGAGCAGCCCAAAACCTTCGCCACTTCCGGGTAACTAAGCTGCTGATAATAGGCCAGAACAAGCGTCGCCCTCTGCCTCGATGGCAGTGACATCACGGCCTTTCTCACCTGCCGCACCTGCTCGGCCTTCGCCGCTTCCTGCGATGGCTCCTGCGAATCATCCACCAGCGCAACAGCACTCAGCTCTTCGCCGTCCCCATTCGTGCAATCGAGTTTCTGATTCAGCGATACCATTCGTTTCCCTTTGCCCCTCCGCATACCATCGATAGCCGCATTCGTCGCAATCCTAAAAAGCCAGCTCTTAAACTGACTGCCTCGAAATGTATGGGCTTTTTCATGTACACGCTTAAAGGTCTCCTGAAAAAGGTCCTCAGCTTCATGACGATTCCTGCTCATTCGCGTCAAATATCCCAGCAAACCGTCCCCGTATCGGCGTACAAGCTCACCAAACGCCTTCGGGTCGCCCTTACAATGGGCTTCTACCAGACTTTTATCGGTGCTTTCCATTGAGGCCATATTACTCCAGCTATCTGTATAAACGGCTATCGTAGCTCATCGGTTGACAAATAATGAAGTAATTTTTACGGAAAAATATGACTTTATTGATGCTGTATGCCC
>CAZIAN010000522.1:2476-3636 GCA_964537355.1 uncultured Pirellulales bacterium
GCGAACAGCACCGCTAAATCCGCATTAGTCAGCGCCTCCATACCCGGAACATAGTGTCGCCCCGGGTCGTTTTTGTCTGTGCTCCCCTGAAGCACCTCGCAGTACAGCCCGTATTTTGTTTTAAGCTCATTCGCAAATTCCGGAAGCGTCTCTGCCGACCCGTATTCGCTCTCAGCCGAAATAAAAACCACACGCGGCCGCTTATCATTCTTAAAACAAAACGCAGGCCGGCCCGTAAATATCGTTGAGGTAATCGTCGGGCAGACATACTTCTCTACATGCTCGACCACCAAGTCGGTACCCGTAAAATGGTTGACAAATGGCCGCATCCGCGAGTTGTACATCGTATCGGTCATATCGCGCATCAGCACAACGTTCTTGCCGTACCTTGCCATATTCCGCAGCCCGAACGGCCGCCCGAGCACGCACATATTGGTATGCACGCCCATAATGATAACGTTCTCGATACCCCGCTGCTCTAACAGGTTCCAGATTTCCACACCCGAGTCGCTTATCGCGTCTTCGTTGCGAATCTCGATTGCTCCCACCTGCTTTCGCCAGGGCGAGCCTTGCTTACACTGCGGCTGACAATCACAGCCCCCGTCCGAATGGTCTATTGGGTATCCCAACGTCTCTTCATTGTCATCAATCCAGTTACGCCATTTACTGATGTCCCCCGGCAGGTTCGCCGCCTTTGGTGCGTCCTGTGCCCGTTTACGCCCCGGATGGTCCTTGTAAAAATCGACCGTCCCGCTCGGCGCATGAATTATCAGCACACCTTGTTCACGAGCTATGCGCACAATCTCATTCATCCGCGGCGCAAGCTCCCCGACCCTGCTCGTCGCCCCCTTGCACCAGTGCTGGTCCCACATATCGCAGATAATAATAGCGGTCTGCTCAGGATCCCATTCCATCTGCTTTCGCACCACCCTGAATCGACCCGTCCCGTCGGCAACCGCCTCCCGGCTGCGCGCATCGAACACCAGCTTATTCCCTGACCCGCGCGCACCCTCAGCCTGCATTACCGGATATAAGCAAACTAATAAACCTGATAACAGTATGCAAACAATAGTAAATTTCACGAATCGACGGATCTTCATAATAAAATGCCTCCTTCAACATAAGCAGCAAATCTTAACAGCACAGCTTCAAAGTATTTC
>CAZIAN010000523.1:0-3636 GCA_964537355.1 uncultured Pirellulales bacterium
AGCCGTTGTCACTGTATGTGTAATCCTTTGCTGTTCCAGGGCAATTCCCGAAGAGAGAGCCTCATTTGTTGAGATAGGTAGTCCTGGGGCAAATGTCCTGAGCAAAAACGATGGGCTGATCAAAGAATTGGGTGCTCTTGAAAAAACTTGGGAGAAGATTGATCACGATACCAAGCAGAAGATAGAACTGTATCTAGTGATGGAATTGGGGCTTTCATCGACAGGAAAAATCGAACTGATTGGGAATTATAGATTGACCAAGGATGATGAGTTTGGAAAACTGGAGCAACAAGTACTACATTTCATTCAAAGGGATCTATTAGGTAGCAGGCTTTTCTGGTCCTGTATAATAAATGTAGATAACTACAATACAAAGCTGCTGTATCATGTGAACATCGATACTACTAAGAAACCAATAAACAGTCTGAATCGTGATTAAAGAATAACTTAGGGACAGGCATTATTTGAATATTGAAAGATGAAGTCATCTAACAACTCAATCCATAAAACCTAACCCGCCACCTTCGGCATCGGATTAGGTCGGTGATTTTCAAATGTTAGCGAACTCATATGACATCATATGAGTATGGACTTTGGGTAAAGGAGTATTATACAGACACTCGAAGAGATAAGGCATGTTATATGGAGCCATATATACATTGTTGTCCAAATGAAGAAAAGAAAACCAATCCGAATCACGCGGCGAAATTTCCTGTGGCTTGCTGGCTGTTCAGTCCCCTTTATCTGTGCCGCTGATTCCTTCCTGATTGAGCCAACTTGGTTAGCAGTTAGGCGTGTCCGCATCGCTGCAGACCCAACGATCCGGTTGCTTCATTTCTCTGACCTTCACTTCAAAGGCAACAGATCGTTCCTCAAGAAAGTCGTTCAACGAATCAACTCCCTGTCGCCGGATTTTGCATGCTTCACAGGGGACATTGTGGAGGATTCTGCTCAGTTGCCGCAAGCTCTGGATATCCTTTCTGGTATTCAATCTCCTCTCTATGGCGTTCCCGGCAATCATGATTACTGGAGTGGCTCATCATTCCAGGTCATCTCAGCTTGTTTCAAAGCCACAGGTGGTGATTGGCTTCCTGACAAGACCGCAGTCTCTGCCGATGGCAGATGCATGTTCGAAGGCATTGCCAATTTGAAAAGCAACATCCAGCGGCAAACCTACGAATTCCGTTCGGGAAAGCACGTCCTGCTTTCCCACTATCCGGCCATAGTGAAAGAGCTTGAAGGAACCAGATACGATATTATCCTCGCCGGTCATTCTCATGGCGGGCAGGTGCGGCTTCCCTTCATCGGCCCACTTATTATTCCTTACGGCGTTGAAGGGTATGACGCTGGACTTTACTCAACCCCGGTTGGCCCATTGTACGTCAACGTTGGCATAGGAACAATTTTTCCGCCTGTGAGGTTTCTTTGCAGACCGGAACTAACAGTAATTGAGATATAAAATGGACAACAAAAACATCGACCGTATTTTCCATTCCGCGCTTTTGAAAAAAACTGATTCAAAGCGTTAGGGAACTCAAATGATATCATATGAGTATGGACTTTGGGCAAAGGAGTGTTATATTTAAACTCGAAAAGGTAAGGGATTTTATACAGAAACCATATATACATAGTTGGATGCATAGATGAACGAAGAGTATTGCGAATCGTTTTCGTCTAAGGCTCTTGAGGTCAAGCTCTGTGACAGGTCAATAACGGCATATTCGCGAAACGGCGATGTGTTGGAATCTATCCCATGGAGCGAGATGGAGTCGGCATCATGGATTTGCCTTCGGTCGACGGACGGCAAACGGATTCCCGTTTCCAGCTTCTCGCAGAATGACAATCGGAATCTGCTGCGGGCCGTCTCTGCTCGATGGCGTTCGGCCAATCCGAAGCATTGGTTGGGGAACGAGAAGAGTAAGCTCCGCCTTCACCGTTGGATATTTGTCTATATTGTACCTTTCTTCTTCATAGGCATGTGGCTGCTGTCCATGGCTATGCTTAGAGGTGACGACCAGTCAACCGTGAAGCGTGAAGAAGTTGTGCGGTTTAATCGTACCATGAGAGTGTATGTCCTGTTTCTCGTTCCCTTAAATGTGGGAGTGTACTTCTTCGGCAGTCGGCGCAGGTATCGAAAGGCGGTTGCAAGCATCCAACAACAGGATGAACCAGAGCGGGAACTCGTTAAGGCCGGTCCACAGTGTTCGGCATGTGAACTTCGAGGCAAGTATATGAAGATGTCTATAGACGATATTGTAGTGACGATAGGTCGCAATGTAAAAACGTGGCAGATATACTGTATGATAGGATTTGCTCTTCTAGGCGCCATTCTTGCTATCGCTGGATTAATACAAGGCTATGATAAGATAGATAAGGATTTAGAGGCCTTACCTGACTACGCAACTACATTAGGAATCGGCGTTATCTCTTTCTGTCTCTTCTTCCCATTTGGCTATGTGATGTTGCTGATGAAAGAAATGGCAAAACTAAGGAGAGAAATGGAATCATTAAAAAAGCTCTGCGAGAAATAACACCGGCCGAGCATCCGGATCAAATCGGACGGCCTAAAGGCCACCAATTAGTCGCGACGTTTCGCGCGATTCAGCAAAATTCAATAGAATAAACGAAGTTCCCTGCTGATTAGGGAAAAAGCTTACATTTTCAGGAAGGATTTGGTATGATATTAAAGTAAGGCTCTTGCATTGCTGAGTAAGGGTAACTGAAACATCTAAGATCATAGCTCTATTTGGAGATTTATGGGCTGTATATTTGAAACAAAGGTAAGACTTTAGAAGTGGGTGATTGAATAGCAAGAGTTTGTTTTATATTAGTGACTGTTCTGCTTTTGGGGCAAATAACGGCACAAGCCGACATTACCACACCTGGTGATATTGTCCGTGGTGTTCCAAACGATGGTGATTGGCCGGGCGCTGAAGCGCCTCCTTTGGCAATCGATGATGACACGAGGACTAAATATCTCCATTTCAAGGGAGATTTCAATCCCGATGTAGGTCCCACAGGTTTTCAGGTTACACCATCTATTGGTAATAGTATCGTCACCGGCCTGACTTTCACAACGGCAAATGACGCTCCTGGGCGCGACCCGATTGCATTCGAGCTTTCCGGTTCTAATAAAAGCATAAATGGGCCATACACACTGATCGCCCGCGGCGATATCGTCGATTTCATGCAGGCCACGGCGTGGCCGCGATTCACCATGAACACAACCCCGATTACATTCGCCAACAAAACCGCGTACCTTCACTATCAGCTCTTATTCACGGCCATTCGAGGCCCGGCAGGTGGTTCTGTTAATAGTATGCAGATTGCCGAAGTTGAACTATTAGGAAGCCCGCCCGGCGGATTGCCACCCGAAGTTGACGCCGGTGATGATCAGACAATCACCTGGAAGGGTGTTGGGAACACTATATTACCGTTAACTCCTACCATCTATGATGATGACCCATGTAACATAAGCCTGACCAATCCGGATTATTTAACAATTCTCTGGTCATCTCTGGGCCAATCGAGTGCGGATTTTATGGGCACCCAAACAAAAGCCAACGCACAGGTCTTATTTCCTGCCCCCGGTATCTATGAACTACAGCTTCAGGTCTGGGATGAACGCGGCCAGGA
>CAZIAN010000524.1:0-3621 GCA_964537355.1 uncultured Pirellulales bacterium
ATTCCTGCCGTATTTTTTTACTTAAAAAATATTATCGAAGCTAAATAGAGTATTAACAGTTCCTTAGGTGTGTCCTTACCGTAGCAAATCCTTTGTATAATCTGATTTGAAAAGAAAAAATATACTTTTAGGCGGCTTGACAACGTCATACATATAGGATATTATGCCCACTTTGGTTTTATATGTATAAACGATAGTTTACCGGCAATTAACAGTGCGTCAGTAATATAGAATTGTGGATTTTTTTAAGGTAAAGAAAATGATGAAGAAAGATTTTAGTTCAATTATGAAAGTTTGTGTCCCGGTATTATTGGTAATGCTTTTGTGCTATGTTCCGGGCTGCAAGAAATCTTCTCCTGAAGATGACAACGGGAGTTCAGCTCAACAGTCTGTAAGCGAACAACCGTCTAATAGCGAACATCCGTCTGCAAGCGAACATCCTTCTACTAAGCCGGCCGCAACCACGGATACAAATGTTACAACGAGTACTGCTCCCGCTGGAATGGTACCGATTGACATCAAGCTGCCGAAACCGATGTTTGTAGGCACGCCGACGAGCACAAGCGTTCCCAACCTTGAAAAACCCTTAGGCAAACCTCGTCCGCCGTTTTTAGCCCCGGCCGGAACTACAAATGTTGCCCTCGGAAAGCCGGTAGCAAGTAGCGACGAGGAACCTATCATCGGTGATATAGAAATGATAACAGACGGCGACATGGAAGCCGCCGATGGCAGTTACGTTGAGTTGGGCCCGTTTGTCCAGAATGTTACAATCGACCTCGAAGGCATGTATGAAATTTACGCCATTATAGTATGGCATTACCATAAGCAGGCCCGGGTTTATTTCGATGTAATCGTGCAGGTTGCCGACGACCCTGATTTTATAACGAATGTCAGAACGCTGTTCAACAATGACATTGACAACTCTGCAGGTATTGGGGTTGGTAAAGATATGCATTATACCGAAACCAACGAAGGTAAGCTTATCGATGCTAAGGGTGTCAAGGCGCGTTATGTCCGACTCTACAGCAACGGCAATACCGGCAATGATTTGAACCACTATATCGAGGTGGCGGTTTACGGCAAGCCGGTAAAGTAATATGGCCAAAAAATGTTGCGTGCTCATTTTGGCCGCGACAATTGTTGCGCTTGCGCTGCGTCTGCCGCGGCTTCGACAGCGTCCTATGCATGGCGATGAGGCGGTTCATGCCATTAAATTCAAGGACCTGCTTGAAAAAGGTGTTTATACATACGACCCGTATGAATACCATGGCCCAACACTGAACTACCTGACTTTAATCCCTGCTCGTCTTTCTTCAGCCGAAAAACTGACCGAGGTCAGTGAGTTCACCTTGCGCATTGTGCCTGTTTTTTTCGGGGTGTCTCTGGTACTGCTGGTTTTGTTAATCGGCAGGGGGCTGGGGTCGAGTGCTGCGGCTTATGCGGCTTTCTTGACAGCTATCTCACCGGCTATGGTTTTTTACAGCCGTTATTACATCCAGGAAATGCTCCTGGTATCTTTCACTTTTGGCACAATTGTCTTTGGCTACCGCTATACACAAAGCAGGAAAATCGCCTGGGCGGCTTTGGCGGGGATGTGTATGGGGCTTATGCACGCCACCAAGGAAACGTGCATCATAGCTTATGGCTCAATGTTTTTAGCTCTTTTGATTATGCTGTTGATGCGGCGAGAAAAAGGTTCTATTGTTAATGCAGTAAGAGCAGTCAAACCTTCGCATTTTCTTGCATTTTTGGCGGTAGGGGCAGTTACCTCCGTTTTATTTTACTCATCTTTTTTTAGCAATCCGCGCGGAATTCTGGATTCGGTTCTGACTTATACAACCTACTTCGATCGCGCCGGTAATAACACACTTCATATCCACCCGTGGTATTACTATATCAAGATGCTGCTGTATTCCAGATTTTTCGACGGTCCGAGATGGTCCGAAGCCCTTATAGTTCTTTTGGCGTTGGTCGGTTTTGCAGCCGCGCTGGCAAAAAAAGGTATCTCTCGTGTAAATATTCATCTGGTTCGGTTCTTAGCTTTTTACACCCTCATCCTGACAGTAGTGTATTCTTTAATCCCATATAAAACTCCCTGGTGTATGTTGAGCTTTCTGCATGGAATGATTTTGTTGGCAGGCGTTGGGGCTGTAGTTTTGGTGAAGCTGCTGCCGAATGTTTTGCCCCGTTTGATAATTCTTTTGCTGATATTCGAGAGTTCTGTTTTCCTGACCTGGCAGGCCTACCAGAGCAATTACGTGTATTATTCTGACAGTCGCAATCCTTATGTCTATGCTCATCCTACTAATGAGGTCTTCACGATAGTGAAGCGTATCGAAGAGATGGCCCGGGTTCATCCGGACGGCTATAAAATGCATATTCAGGTAATCTGTCCGGGTAAAGACTACTGGCCATTGCCTTGGTATCTTCGGCGATTTGAATATGGCACTATCGACTGGTGGGAGAGTGTGGATAACAGCGTGGCCTCTGCGCCATTGATAATTTGCTCTCCCGAGGTTGAAGCGGCGCTGACCAGAAAGCTTTATACGTTGACTCCTTTCGAACAGCGTCAAATGTATATGTATTTGTTTGATAAGCCTTATTATCTATGGTTGCGTCCGAAGGTAAAACTGCTGGGCTTTGTCAGAAAAGACCTGTGGGATGCTTACTATGTAAGCCCGGATCCCGAGGAATTAATCAGGGAGTCATCTAAAAAATGAATCAACCTCAACCAGAACCCTGTTTTGTCCGGAAAGATTGTCAATCAATCTCCGATTTGAAGCGTTTTTGCCATGAGGCGATGGCTACGACTTTTGAGATTATTATGGTAGAGGCTGATGAGAAATATGCCCAGCAGGCCGCCGTTGCCGCCTTCAATGAGGTGGACCGGCTCGAAGGCGAGCTTAGCCGATTCCTCGAAAACAGTGACATCGCCCGTATTAATAACCTGTCTGCCAATGAGCCTTTACGGCTTGGTTTGGATGCTTTTGATTGTCTGGAGCTTGGCTGCAGAATGTATGCCGAAACCAACGGCGCTTTCGATATTACTATCGGCTCTTTGCTGGGCTGCTGGCTTGACGAAGATGGAGACCCTCGCAGGCCTTCACAAGATGAATTGAATCTTGCTCGTGAGCATACCGGTGCGCACCTTTTACAACTGGATGAGTCTGAGCATACGGTCCAGCTATCGGTCAGTCCTGTTCAAGTTGATCTCGGAGGTATCGGCAAAGGCTATGCAGTTGACAGGGTTGCTGAGTTATTGCGGGACTGGAGTATTGAAATCGCTCTGGTTTCCGGAGGCTATAGTTCGGTATTGGCTCTTGACGGGCCGGTAGAGACACAAGGCTGGCCTCTGACATTAAGCAATCCCGGCAACCACAAACAGGTATTGGCCCGTCCGTGTTTAGAAGGCCGGGCGCTGAGCGGTTCGGGTCTGCAGAAAGGCTGGCATATCATCGATCCACGAAAAGTTCAGCCTGTTAAAGGCAAAATTGCTGCCTGGGCCTCGGCCTCTGATGCAGCAACGGCCGATGCTCTTTCAACCGCATTTATGATTATGAGCCCGGATGAAATCAGGCAATATTGTCAGTCTCACCCGGACGTTTTGGCTCTGATTATGCT
>CAZIAN010000525.1:0-3616 GCA_964537355.1 uncultured Pirellulales bacterium
TTTGTCGACTAGCTCTGATTAGAGTAAGAGCTGTCAGGCTTTTTGAAAAAAGAAAGTATCTTTTTCCAGATTTTCTTGAACCATGCCAGAAAACCTTTTTGCTTTGGCGGCTCAAAAAGCCGTTTTCTTTCTGAAAAATACACTTCCCGATCTTCAATTGATAATTCTTTACGGCCCAAATTTTCGTGATATTCCCAATCCAGTTCTTTGACCTTATCGTTTAAAGTTGTCACGATTTTCGCTTCAATTTCTTCCATCTCCAGCTCCTTGCAGGCCAGGTAGCGTCTGTACCCACTCAGCAATTCATTATTTTCATTCACAATGATTGGATTGATTAAACCAATGGCTTTAATAGAATCCTTGAGAGTTGCCAGATCGCCCGCTTCACCTCGAATTCTTTTGCCAACTTTAATCTCGTCAATTTTTATTTTCATTAAATTTGCTCCTGTTTTAAGTTTCAGTCAAAAAACTCGTCGCTTTCAGAAAATGCAGGCACACCGAAGATGAGCGTTTCAATGTTTCCTTTGACCTGATGGCGAATACCGGGTGGAATAAAAATGCATTGTTCCGGCCATAAATCGATCACTTTTTCATCGAGCTGCATTTTTCCATTGCCGTTCAGGATGTAATAGACTTCTGTTGTCTTTTTATGATAGTGACGTTTCGAGTCAGTAATAACTGTTCGATGCAGGTTAAGTGTTGGCGTGTCATCTTTGGTAATGATCCTCGTGCTTTTTCCGCATCCACAATCGATGATAGGCATATCGCTCACATGTTTGACAATTGGTTTTTTCATAGAATTTAGCCTCGTCGATAATTGAAAAACTTTTTTGAAGAACATATGTTGTAGCGGGTGTTCGCAAAAAAATCACACTATTTTTTACCGTCTCATCCCTGAAGAATTCTGTCAGACAACGAAAAGTGCGCACATTAAATGTGCCTGCCCGTATTTTGCCGGAATCGCATGCTTTATTGTAAATATGCAAAGAACATTATAAACAGTCAATCAAAAAGATACTATTTGCTGAATTTTGTTGAAATAGTATTAGAAAAGTGGTAGTTTCTTTTATATCACGCTAATCAATCGGCATAAATAGTGTCTGTCCGAAAAAATGTAAATCACTAAAAATTAGATTCATACATCGACAAAATCGTTTGAAAAGTGTTAATTAATTCATAAATTTGACGTAACTCTAATAATTAAGATGAACATTTAAAAATGAGGTTTTATCATATTATGCGGAACCGATTTGAAATTCAACTTGAGTTTGGAGCAACGCCAATTGAGAAAGTAGAAATTCCAACAAAAAGTCGTGATGAACTACCGCCTGTTTTACGTGCACTGCAATATATTTATTCTGATTCATCCTTAAATAATCGAGTGTTTTCCTTATTAGAAAGACAGGTACAGAAAAATATAAGAATGGGGCGTCCCGGGATGAGTCTATGGGAGATATTAGTATTTGCCTGTGTTCGCCTTACTTTGGACGCCGATTACGATCGATTAGAGCATATCGCCAACTATGATAATCTGGTCAGAGCATTATTAGGCATTCCAATATTTGGTGATGATTACAAACGATATCCTCGTCAAACCTTGGTTGACAATGTAGGTTTAGTTGATGAAGAAACAATAACCCAGATATATCAAATAGTTGCCGACACAGGACATCAATTGGTAAAAAAAAACGAAAAATTAAACGTCAAAGTTGACACATACGTATTAGAAACAAATGTTCATTTTCCCACAGACCTCAATTTACTATGGGATGCAGGTCGTAAATGTATTGAAATCACCAGTGACCTTTATAATGCCCTTCCGGGTTCCGGCTGGCGAAAAAGTGAGTATTTAAAAAAGCAATTAAAAGCAGCTTTTCGCAACGCAGCAAAGCTATCAGTTGGGGCCGGCAGACTAAAGCCAAAAGGGCAAAACGCTGTTTTAGACTATTTATCCAAGGCTGAAAAATTAAGTAAAAAGCTTGATGAATCGCAAAACCTTTTTCAATTGCAAAGCACAAACGACTTGTTGCAACTATCGAAGTTATTAGAATTACAGTACTTTACCGACCATCTTCGCAAACATATTAAGTTGGTTCGGCGACGTGTCATATTAAATGAAAAAATCCCTCATCAAGAAAAAGTCTTTTCTCTTTTTGAACCCTATACAAGATGGATAAAAAAAGGTAAAGCGGGTAATAAAGTAGAATTGGGACTTCCTCTTGCTGTCAGCGCGAGCCAATATGGATTTATTTTAAATCACAAGATTATGGAAAAAGAACAAGACGTTGACGTTGCTGTAATTATTTCAAAAGAGTTATTATCGACCTGGGCCAACATACACAGTATAAGTTTTGATAAAGGCTTTTGGAGTGCAAAGAATTTTAAAGAACTCAAGGATTCGGTTGAAAATCTGGTAATACCCAAAAAAGGCAGATTAAATAAAAGCGAATACCAGCGCGAACATAGTTCAAGTTTCAGGATTTTACGTCGACAGCATGCAATGATAGAATCTGATATTAATTGTTTGGAACACCATGGCTTAAATCGATGTCCTGATAAAGGTCTGCCAAATTTTAAACGCTATACGAGCATCGGCATATTAGCATATAATCTTCACAAACTGGGCAACATATTACTGGCACAAGATAGACTTGAAATAGAAAAGAACAAAAGTTATCGAAAGTCCGCATAATTATAAAATAGCTCTAAAAATAATCATGGGAGAAGCACGTCTTATTATCTTAAAAAAGTAACAAAATGCTGGTTTTCAATATAAAATTTACCCAATCCTTCAAATAATAAACCAAAATCAATTTTTTTCAGATCATACATCAAGACTGGATGAATGAACTTTTTTTGAGCAAAATTATCATAAAAGTACTTTTCGTACAGACACTATATAGTACTATTTGACACAATTTTGTCTATATACTGTAGAATAATATTACTAATTTAGACTTTTCGCACAGTCTGTCCTGCGAAGGAACATTTTTCCCACCGCTCAGTTTCACGAATTATAAAAACAGGACGCAGAGCGTTATGTAAACGCGCTCACTTTGCTTCATATACTATTTTTCCTGCCAAAACCGTTTTTTTAATGTGTACAACGTTATCATCAAGCGTAAAGAAAATCAGGTCGGCGCGCTTTCCTGCAACGAGTTCGCCACGATCTTTCAGTCCGAACAGTCTTGCCTGGTTTCGTCCGGCTGCATGGATAGCTTCGGCCAGAGAACACTGTGTGAATCGCATTAAATTACCGACTCCATTCGTGATAGGCAAACCAGAACCGGCAAGGATATTCTCTTTTAGTAACTTTATTTTCCCCTTAGGCGAGAGCATGACAGGTCCCCCCTTAAAGGTATATTCTCCGGGAGCCATGCCCGCAAAACGTGTAACATCCGAGGTGAGCAAAATACGTTCCGGCCCTTTGACTTTATAAAAAACTTGAACTTCGTCTCGATGCAGATGGAATCCGTCAACAATGATGCTGGCCATGAGTCGATCATCTGCTAGTTGCGGCCACAGCGGGTTTTCATGTCGATTGATCATATTCGAGCAGCCATTGCCTAAATGAGTGGACAAAGAAGCTCCTGCATCTATCGCCCTTATAATGATA
>CAZIAN010000526.1:0-3610 GCA_964537355.1 uncultured Pirellulales bacterium
ATTGACACAGCCAAGGTAGATCTCCAGATATATAGATTAGAAGCAGAGATTTTTAAGCAGATAGGTTTAAGCCCCATTGAAGTCACAAACGAATTTATTGACTCGTACTCTGAGCACACGTAAAAAACAGGTTAAGATGAAAATAACCGTCCTATATGACAACAATCCGAGACAAGGTTTGAAATCCGGGTGGGGATTTGCCTGCCTAATAGAAAATAAGAAAAAAATCTTATTTGACACAGGAAATAGCGGAAGCAAGTTGATACACAACATGAAAAAATTAGAGATCGAGCCAAGAGATATAACCACGGTTGTCATCTCACACAATCATTGGGATCACACCGGTGGATTAAAAGAATTTTTAAAACTAAATAATAACGTTAAAGTTATACGCCCAAAATCTTTCTCAACACCGACCGAAATATCATCGGGTGTTCATTCGACAGGAGCTCTCGGAACTTTAATCAAAGAGCAGTCTCTGGTAATAAATACTGACAAAGGAAATATTATTGTAACCGGCTGTGCCCACCCGGGTCTGGAAAATATAATCAAAAAAGCAGAGCAGATTGGAAAAATTCATGGGATTGTGGGTGGCTTCCACGGATTCTCGAAGCTAGAGAAGCTTCAAGGAATGGGCCTAATTGCCCCGTGCCATTGTACCAAGCGCAAGCTGGAAATAAGACAAAAGTATCCCTCTCAGTTTAGGGAAATAATGGTAGGCAGCATTATCGAAATTTGAAAGTGATAAAAGTAGCGTGACAAATCTTATAGGTAAGCTACCTTAATGTCTAAGCAGGTTAAAAGTAATAATGGTTCAAACACAGACCTGCGCAAAAGATATAAAGGGCTTTGTTGCAGATATTTTGCGTTATGTTAGGTATCTGGTTAGAAGTAACAACACTTATCATACCAAGCTATAATGACAGTTCAGAGGAGTTGGAAGAAATCGCAAGATTTATAAGAGATATAGACAAGAGCATCCCCTGGCATGTTTATAGATTCTTCCCGGCATATAAATTAAGGTCTGTTCCACCTACACCAAAGATAACATTAGATAAGGCTATTGAAATTGGTGAAAAGGAAGGGTTGGAATACGTTTATCAGGGTAACATTGGCGAAGGCGAGAATACGTTTTGTCCAAATTGTGGAAAACTTTTAATAAAAAGAACAGATTTTGATTTTGTTGAGAACAAAATTAGAAGTGGGAGTCGTCCTCACTGCGGAAAAGCTATAGCAGGTGTAGGTATGAATAGGGAAAGGATTAAGATAAAGTGAATAATTATAATTTTTTTGCATTTGGCCCGGTTCCATCAAGGCGCTTGGGGCAGAGTTTGGGAATAAATAATATACCACCTAAAATTTGTTCTTACTCTTGTGTTTACTGCCAGGTTGGAAGAACACCGCATATGCAAGTTGGAAGAAAGGAGTTTTATAAACCAGAAGAGATATTAAAGAGTGTCGAGAAAAAAGTCAAAGACGCAAAAGATAAAGGAGAAAGCATAGATTATCTGACTTTTGTTCCAGACGGAGAGCCTACTTTGGATATTAATCTTGGCAAAGAAATAGAATTGCTTAAACCATTGGGGATTAAAATTGCAGTTATTACAAACGCCTCTCTTATATGGCAAAAGGATGTTCAAGATGACCTATTTAGAGCTGATTGGGTTTCCTTAAAGATTGATACTGTCAGCGAGGATATTTGGCGCAAGGTCAATAGACCACATAAATCTTTACAACTTGATAAATTATTACGGGGTATATTAGAATTTTCAGATGCCTTCAATGGAAAAATAGCTCCAGAAACTATGCTTATTCAAGATATTAATGATCATACAGAAGGTATAGAAAAAAACGCTAATTTTATTGCTGGACTGAAGGATGTAAAGAGTTATATATCTATTCCAACAAGGCCACCAGCGGAAAAATGGATAAAGCCAGCAAACGAACATACTATAAACAAAGCATATCAGCTTTTTAAAGAGAAGTCTGTTGCCACAGAATATCTCATCGGTTATGAAGGAAATGCCTTTGCATTTACTGACAATATAGAAAAAGATTTATTGAGTATAACGTCGGTACATCCGATGAGAAAGGAGGCGGTGAATGAATTATTAAAAAAGTCCAACGGGAACTGGACTATTATCGAAAAATTAATAGCTGAGAATAGGCTAATAGAAACAGATTACAAAAATAATAAATTTTATATGCGAAAGCTTCATTTAAACGGCGGTGTTTGAAGATATTTTTTTAGTTAGAGGGAAGAAGAAATTGCCGGAACGGTATCACATGTCCAGCTATCGTTTGATATGGGTTTTCAAATAGGCATACATAGATGCAAAGACTTTTCCTGATTTATAGACAGTTTAACAGGCCTGAGACCATACTGCTGTGTAAACCGGTAACAGTTTAAAGATAAGTGGAGATCAATCATAAGCTTAGAATCGCAAATCAAGAATCTTTAGATCTTTATGGGACACGAAACTAATAAAGCATTTGACACGTTCTATACGAATGAATAAAAAAGTGGCTGAAAAAGCAGCAAAAGTCTTAAAAGTCTTGGCCAATCCAACTCGCCTTCGAATAGTAGAATTTCTCCAAGACGGTGAAATGTGTGTTAGCGAACTAGTTGACGCACTGGGAGTAAGGGAGCCTATAGCAAGCCAACAATTAAACAAAATGAAAGACAAAAACATCTTAGGCTCCCGCCGTCGCGGCTGCATGATGTTCTATTATCTAAAAGATAAGCAAATGATTGATGAACTCTTGGATTGCATAGTAGAGCATTGTAAAAACAATCATTCAAAGTAGCATCTCCGTAAAATTGAAATATATTCAGGCTGTGTTATATTGATTTTTATAAGAAATGGAGGAACGAACGACAAAAAATTTATTCCATTACCACTCCCTGACTTCGTAAGAACTCATGGATTCATAAAGTTTTTGGAGTTTTGTTTGCCAGGGATTTCAGTCCAAACTGGGGCAGAGATAAGTTTAATAATTAAGTCTAATTTTGAACTTAATTGCGGAAATGTTGATCATACCAAAAGGTGATTATACAGGACCTAAGGGGCAATGTTTCGGTATAGGCCGGAGCATTTTTTAAACTTGTATTAGCGGAACAAAAGAATGAAAAAAATCGAGCACAAGGCTCTTTATTATAATGGAGGGATAGAATTATGAAAAGCACTAGTCAGAATGTCAACCGCAGTCGACGGCTAACGATCCTGCAGATTGTGCCGAGTATTTGTTGCCGGTGATTGCAGGATAGGTGCGGCTATGCAGCTTGTTACAGCAATTAGCAACAGTGTTTTGACCGCGATTATGATGAAACAGTATTTCAGAGATGCCAACTGGTGGAATGAATTGGAATCTGATGTATTACAGCCTGGAGGATGGTAATGAAGCGGTAGATTAATTAGTCGTTATATAGTTACATTTCAGATAGAAGCTGGAGATTAAAAAAATCTGTTGGAACATTGATTAATTGGAGAGTTTTTTATGGAATCATTAACGAAGCAAAGCTTTTTACAAAAGGTATTTAACTATGAGCAAAATAAAGAATGGAAGTTTGAAGGCAAACTGCCCTGCATCATTGATTTTTATGCGGATT
>CAZIAN010000527.1:0-3604 GCA_964537355.1 uncultured Pirellulales bacterium
CCACGCGGGTATGTTAACGCCAGGATTTCACCGGATGGAAAACATGCGGCATTTAGTATTCAGGATGGGGATAACCGGGATATTTGGATATACGACCTGATGCGTCATACACTAAATCCGCTTACATCTGATGGGTCCAGTGCATTACCGTTTTGGGTGCTTGACGGCAAGTTTTTGCTTTTCGGTTCTTATCAAACTGAAAAGCCGCAACTGTTCAGGCAGAGCTTGACCGGTAGTAGCGAAGCGGAGCTGCTCGCAACGCTCGAGCAACCTGTGGGAGCGATGACCTCCTGTTCCTCCGATGGCATGGAATTTTTATTTGCCAGGTCTGATCAGAAGTATCCAGGGCTGGACCAGGACATTTGGGTGGTACAACTCAAACAGAATCAACAGTATTCTCAGCGGCCTTACATTCAGAGGGACATTAATCAGAGAGAAGCAGTGTGGTCACCCAGTGGCCAATGGGTGGCGTATAGTTCGGATGAATCCGGCAGATGGGAGGTTTATGTTGAGCCGTATCCCGGTCCGGGGCCCAAAATCCCGGTTTCGACCGAAGGCGGTCAGCAGCCTATGTGGTCACGGGACGGTAAGGAGTTATTTTATCGTAACGGTATTAAGATGATGGCCGCTGCCGTTGAGACAGAACCACAGTTCAGAGTGACCGGGCATATTGAATTGTTCGAAGGACGGTATCTGTCCACCGCAAGTTTACAAAATTACGACGTCGCACCTGATGGGAGGTTTCTGATGATTCAGGAAACAAAAGAATCTGCACCTCTCGGAATTAATGTTGTGCTGAATTGGTTTAACGAATTAAAACGGCTCACGCCCATGGAAAAAGACCGATGATGCTTTCATTTCAGGTTGGTTTTGGGTATTATATAATTTGGGAATTGTCAGATGTTCGATACGGAAAATCGGCCGTCTGAAAAAATATATTTATTGTATTGAGAGGAGATTAGCCATGCGCAAGTTTTGTTTTGTTATGATAATTGTATTATTACTCTTTTCTCGAGGAGCGTTTTCAAAAATGACCCCAACTGGAAACCCAAAAGATTTTAACATTAAAACGTGTCTGCATTCTGTCAGCTATGCCGGTTTTTGGCGGGGACAGGCCAGGCTGAGTGTCGACGAATTTTTAAATAAAGCCAAACAGCTTGGGTTTGACGGAGTTATGCTGGTTGCCAAGCGGCCTCATGTATCTCTTTTAGATTACGATGCGGCGGCTCGAAAAGCCCTGCGGCAAAAAATTGAGAAGCTTGGTCTCGAATTGGTCTGCCTGGCAGGCTATACGGATTTTACGGCGGGAATTGATAAAGCCGGTATTCCCAATGTGGAAATTCAGGCTTGTTATGTCGGAGAGCTGGCCAGGTTGGCGCGGGATTTGGGTACAGATATGGTGCGAATTTTTACCGGCTACGAACGTCCCGGCATTCCTTTTGACAAACAATATGCTCAGGTGGTTGAAGGATTAAAACTCTCCGGCCGCAAGGCAGCCGAGTATGGCGTTACCCTTGCCGTGCAGAATCATCACGATATCGCTGTTCACCACGATATGATGTACTGGCTTCTCAGTGAAGTTAATCTGCCCAATGTCAAAGCTGCTTTTGATGCGTGGTCTCCGACCCTCGAAGGTTTGAGTTCCGAGGAAATTAGGGCCGCCATTTGGAAGATGAAGCCTTTTATAGTCCATACAACCGCAGCCGACTATGTACGTCTGCCTCGGTATCAGTATGACAGCTCTTTAACGAATTACACGCAGCAGCAGACTCTAATTCGAGCAGTCCCGATAGGAGAAGGTATTATTGATTACGAAACATTTTTCGATACCCTCAGAGAAATCGGCTATCAGGGATATGTCACTTACGAGATGTGTGAGGTATTGGATGGCGGCGGTGACATTGAAAATCTGGACAGAACTGCAAAGAAATTTCTCGACTATATGAAAAAGTACCAGTGAACGAAGAAACGATAAGCTCCTGACACCGGTTCAGTTTTCTGATTGCAGATGGTAAGTTTTTCTTATCCCCTCCAGGGACGTTGTCTGTTTATATCGCCTGACAATATGTCTCTGGCAATGATAACATCTTCTCTGACCTGAAAATCGAACATCCCTGCACAGATGAAATCGGCGCCGTTTTCAAAGGCATACTTAAAGCCGTCTCTGGGGTGTATTGCTCCTGCGGCCATGACCTTATAAGCTATCCATGGTTTGTCCACTTTTTTCATAAACTCGACGGTTTTTTCCGGCTCTACGCACCACATATTATCGTGTTCGGGCAGGCCGACGGCGGGACGCTGCTCTTTTGGAGTGGCGGACCAGTAATCATCCTTGTGCAGGGTCTTCATATAAAAATCGACGCCTATTGACGCTTCTTCACAAGCCATGGGCACTTCTACCTTGTGGCCTCCAATGCCTGCGATGGCGCCGTTTTGTTTGATGAACTCGACTGCTTTTGCGAGAAGGTCCACCCGGCCTTTCTCAACGAATGTGTCCGCAACACCGCCGTGAACATAAGCTCCGATAGCTCCGTTATCGATGGCCGCTTTCGCCTCACCTGTCGGATCTGTTGATGTCATTTTCACCTGAGCTATCCACTGTATTTTCCCGCCTCTGTTATTCCAGTATTTGTTCATAATCCTTATACAGTGCTCATCGAGCCGCAGTATCGCGGTGTTGATTCCGCATTCTTCACATATCTCGAAAGTCTCCATCACTTTATCGTCGGTGAAATATTTGTTCAGTAGGGAAGATACGTATATCAAATCTCTGCTGTGGGCGAATCCACTGATAAGATTTCCCCCGGTGAACATTCTGCTGATCTTGACATTGCCGATTTTGCCCATCGGTAAACCTTTGATAGAACCTCCGGGCATTTTTGGTGCCGGCTTGTTTGTCATTGCTGCCAATAAAGCCTTCTCTTCGAAACTTAAAGCTAATGCTGCTCCTGTAGATAAGGCCGCGGATTTCTTCAAAAAATTACGCCGATTGATATTTTCTGACATGATTCACCTCTTGTTTATGTTTTTTATTCAACCATTTTTTGCATGAATATTGTATATAATCTTCCCTTTTTTGTCCACTATATAATTGCAGATACACGCCGATATTCTCAAAGTGACGGTTTCTCCATTGATTCGCTTTATCATTTATGCTACAATGATAATAAAGTTGTTTACTTGCATGAGTCCTCGAAGGACCCCCATAATTTGGCTGTATTTAATAGCATAAAAAAAGTGAGGTAGGGGATATTAACATCCTTGGTATTATGAACAAGCTTCTTGCTGTCTTTGCACTACATTTATTGTTGTCAGGTTTTATGCCGGCCCAAAGGGCCTTTAGTGCCCAGCTGCCTTTGGTCATCAACGAGTTCATGGCGTCTAATAGCAGTTCTGTCCAGGACCCGCAGGGCCAGTATGAGGACTGGATTGAAATCCACAACTATGGCTCTGATGCGATTGATATAGGAGGTTTTTACCTGACGGACAATCTATTGGCTCCGACCAAATGGCGGATTCCCGATAGTATTCCGGCTCTAACTACTATACCTCCACACGGCTATTTATTAATATGGGCCGACAACGATACCGCATATTCCGGGCT
>CAZIAN010000528.1:0-3586 GCA_964537355.1 uncultured Pirellulales bacterium
GCCTTAGCTCGGTTACCGGCGGTACAGGCATGATGTACTTCGATGATATTCGTCTCTATCCACCGGCACAATAACTTGAGATTTATCAGACAGTTGAATTGTTCGTCTGATTCAGACTTATATTATATCGGGGCTTATACTGATTCATTCGGTATAGGCCCCTTTGTCTTGGAACAATATCAACCCTGCAGGTTAAACCAACTCAGGATTTTCTACACCCCTCTGAGAGGGATTATAGCGCATCTATGGCATCGCTTCTCAACTTCTGCATGATTTCCTTCAGCTCCCGTGGCTACTTTGGCAAAGCTTCCCTGACCCTCTTCAGGTTCTCGATAATCTCGGGATCGTCGGGATCGACGCGCAGTGCTGCTTCAAACTGAACCACCGCCTCGCGCAAGCGCCCTTGCGCGGAATACACCGCGCCGAGGTTATTCCGCGCCTCTGCGTGGTCTGGTTCGAGGCGGACCGCCCGCTCCAGATAGGACTGGGCCTCGTCGAATTTCTGCTGTCTGCCGAGTGCCATCCCCAGCATGTTGAGCGCGCCCACGTGGTTGGGATCGATTTGAATCGTTTGTTGCAGTTCCGTCACAGCTTCCGCCACGCGTTCCTTCTTCATCAGGATTCGCGCCAGGTTGAAATGTGCGTGTGTGAAGTCGGGTCTGAACCGGATAGCCAGTTCGAATTGCGATTGAGCTTCATCATGGCCCAGTCGCTCGTAGGTGATGCCCAGGTTATTATATGCCCCGGCGTATGTTGGATCCGCTTCCAGCGCCTGCTTGAACTCCGCCGCGGCTTCTGCCAGCTTACCAATCTTCAGGAACTCTGTACCCATGCGGTTGTGGACGCGTGCGTAGTTGGGCCGGGCCTGGCCCAATGCTCTGGCGGCTGCGACGGCCTCCGCGTCACTTTGAGCAGAACGGGGAATATCGCGCGCCGACGGCGTACGGCCAACATTGAGATCAGCCAGGATCAGCTTCAGCGCCTCGGCGACGATGCGGCACCCTTCGGGTGAGGGATGGAGCTCATCGCCGGAGCTATAACGCAGCCGCGGATTCACCTTGCCGCTCAACTCCGCGTAGTGCCGCTGGAAAAACTCCGAGAGCCGGACCGACGGGATATCGTACATCGCCGCCAGATGCTCGACCACGAGTTGCTCGTTGCCCTGGGGCATGAAGCAGACGTCCGCGATGCAGTCATCCAAAAACCGCGGCCAGATAGCGACCACCGGCTGAAATCCGTGACGGTCTGCAAGCTCCCGGAATCGGTGCAGTCCCTCGGCCACATTATTGTCTCCGATGGCGTCCTTGTTCCAGCGTACTGGGTCCGCTTCCGCTCCGAAGTGGAACAGGTTCAGCCGGATGCTGGCCAGGCGAAAGAGGTGGGACCTCCGAAACAAAGCCTTGACGACCGCGGGACGATCAATCGTCTCCCCAAGAGGAAATGCCTCGCGGTTGAAGTTGTCGAAATCATTCTCCACAAACACCAGAACTACTACATCCGGATCGAATCGCAGCCCCTTCACCTCCAGCAGTTCTACTTCGGCACGCGTGCAATATGCGCTGACACCGAAGTTAAGGACCTCCGTTGCCCCGTCGCCGTAGAGATCTTCGAGCTGGCGAGAAATGGTTTCGGATTCCCGTAGCCCATAGCCCTCGACAACCGAATCTCCGAGCAGCAGAACCCGTCTGACGCCATCAGGCTTCTGGAGCGTGCGATCCCTGTCACGCTGCCCGTGGGAGTTGGTCCGTTCGTAGGTCTGGATAAAGTCCGGATTGTCACTGCGGCAGTTTGCCTTCAGCTCAAAGCCCAGGATAGGATTCGTCGAGCGCTTGTAGATGCAGTCATATGAACTGAGCTGAATTGGCTTTATGCCCGGCGCCCGACCGAGGATTCGAACGAAGGCTTCTGCTGCAAGGAGCGTAAGCAGGGTGGCGCTGACCGCCACGGCCGGTTTGGCCAGCCGGCGAAGAAACGCTCGCAACCGTTGTTCTGATGACATACTGTGGTGCTCCAGTTATCTACGCCACCATATCGTCGGTTGGCTTACAATAAGTCTGATGTCCACCGACAGGTGTGATTATATCACAAGGGATATAGTGATTCAATGTGTACTTGTGAAGCAAACATAGAATCAGCACAAATTTCGTACTCAGATTCATTAATCTACCCCATTTGCAACATTCGATACTAATGGATTACTCAGACGTGCAGTTCACTATTGAGTATTCCACTCATTTATTATGGCCCAGCTTCGAAATAAAAACAGACCGAACCTTTGTATTTACCGGAAGCCTCGTTCTTCTGACTCTCAGGGCCAAGGTCCTGAGCTTTATTAAATTTTGTCCCAATAGCAGGTATCCCGTGCAACAATGATATCCCTGTCTTTGGCACATTGATACTCGTACTCCTTGGATTAGAACCGTCCTTCGGCCGGTAAACACCAAGAAAGGCTTCTTCTGTTCCATTAAGCAGAGTAATTTCCCCTTCTTGGGTCTTAAATGTCACCCACTGCCAGTCCCGATAGTAACCCCGAAATTCGGGATAATTCCACGTCATACCCGGCGTATGATTTTTGTAATCATTGCTCCAGAGATCCAGCCGTCCCCCTTTTGTTCTGTTTTTCCATACTCGATATGGCCCTGTGCCCACCCATTTCATCTTAACCATTTTGTTTTCAGGATAATCAAATGTGATGCCCATCATGTCAAACTGCCCATCAAGCTCATACTGATAATCTAATCTCACCCAGCCGCTCGGATAAATCTTCCACTTTGCATAATCCAGGCCCCCCTCATATTTGGCCTCGACGAAAATGTCATCCTTGTCGCGCCAATGGTTCAATTCAGCAAGTCTGTTCTCACCAACTATCGGTCGCGGCCCCTTTCCCACCGAAATAGTTCTGCCGTCTTTCTCAACCTTAGCCAACTCGCCGGTCTTTTTGCTGAACGAAAGCTTCAGACCATCCACTTTGACCAGAAGCTCCTCTTGGCCTTCCGTAAAGCTGACCTCAGAGTTCTTTTTACTTTCCCTTTTTACATACTGATGACAGGATTCACATCCCTTTTGTATTCCCCACGACCATGTCCAGACTTCCTTATCTGCCGGATCAAATGCAGTTAGATAAAGTACCCCTGCCTCACACCAATCCTCCGGCAAATTCAGCTTCAATACACCTTTGCCGCCGGCTTCCACATCGCAAGCTTCCAGTGTGTCGCTATGAAGGAGGGTATGTTTATTCTGCTCCATAAATGGTTTCGGCAATCTCGCCAGTTCCCACTCGAACCTGCATTCATTCAGATTCGTAAAACCATAACGGTTCTCCACCTGTATCTGCCCCGAAAAATCCTCTGGCAGTTTCTCAAGATCGATATGAATGGGAGACCATATCTCTTTGATCGCATAGAAGCTGCCTTCCTTCTGTCTGTAAGGCCCGAGTATCCCATCAGGTGCATGATTGCCGTCCGTGTCGATCTTACCATTCTTGTCTGTCCTGACCACGCCCTCGTCCACCAGTGCCCACAGAAATCCTCCTGCTCCGACAGGCGATTCGAGCATCAAATTCCAATAGTCATTCAGCCCCGCTCCG
>CAZIAN010000529.1:0-3567 GCA_964537355.1 uncultured Pirellulales bacterium
CGCTGGCATTCCACGGGATCGTCTGGCATTGGCCGATATACCCGAAAAAATGATGCTTCGTGCCGGAGGTAAGCTGCTCGACAGAGAGTTTAATATTTTCAGATTCGGTTCCGAAGGCGGCTATACCGCCAACAGCAAATACAAAGAGGAATAAGTAAGCGCTCCGTCGATTCGTTTGAGTGTTGTTCATTCTTGCCTCGCTTAAACAAATACTTCCTATTTTAGAAGTTCCCTAAACGCTTGGCTGCCAAACTATACACAGCAGCCGAGCCATGTCGCAAAATATCACGCCTGCCAATATCCATATCAATATCTCCTCTGGCATTTCCCGTACAACATTGTATATCATAGCTCAGATAAGCCGCTGAGCTTCATTTCAAGTAGAATATCAAATCTATCTTAAACGGGATTTCCCATATAAACTACACTGAACCACTCCTTCAAACTTCACCTCTCGTAATACCGTAATTTCATCTCAATTTCAAGATAATTCCGGCAAATTCAGCATATCATACCGGAAGGCTCGCCTAAGAGTCGAGCACGTATGTCAAGTTTAACTTCATCTGTCACCCACTACTTAAAAAATCCGCAATTAATCAAAACAGCTATTTTCTCATTTTACATAATTCAGTCATGGTATTATAATCGGAACTTTATTATTGAGAAGTCCGGCTTGTGGGCAGGCCGGAAAATATAATATGCTCGGTGTAGTTGCTTACCTTATTTGAAATGGGATATAAGAAATGAAACGATATATTGCTAAAGTACTGTTCTTTTTAATAAGCATCGTAAGTATATCTGGATGTTCAAAATCAGTCGAAATTATTGCACACCGCGGGGCGTCATACTTTGCACCTGAGAACACGATGGCATCTGTTATGCTTGGCTGGGAAAAAGGTGCCGACGTCGAATTGGATGTGTACTTATCGAAAGATAACCGAATTGTCGTCATCCATGATTCCTCGACTAAGCGCACAGGCAAAATAGATCTTAATGTTAAAGACACCACCTCTCTGGAGCTCCGCAAGGTTGATGTCGGAAGCTTCAAATCAGAAAAATATGCCGGAGAACAAATACCGTTTTTGGCCGACATTATCGAGACAATACCCCCCGGACGAAAACTCTATGTTGAAATAAAAGCCGGCAAAGAAATTTTACCCTTCCTTAAAAAGCTCATAACTGAAAGCGGCAAAATGTCCCAAATTGTCATTATAGGATTCGATTTGGATACAGTGACTATGTCTAAGCAGCTTATTGACGTCCCCACGTATTGGCTCAAAGGGACCGAAAAAGACAAAGAAACCGAAAAGTGGATCCCACACAGTCCACAACTCGTTAAAATAGCCAAAGACAAAGGCCTCGACGGTCTTGACGTTCATTACGCCGGTGTTAACAAAGAATTTATGGATGCTGTAAAAGCATCAGGACAAAAACTCTATGTCTGGACAGTTGACAATCCTGATGAAGCAATCCGGCTGGTCAACCTTGGAGTAGCCGGAATAACGACCAATCGCCCCGAATGGCTTAGACAGCAGTTGAAGGATAAAGCGTCTATCCGGCAGGCAATGTCCGGCCATTAATTTTCAGGATTTTATGAACAGGAGAAACTGCAAGTGAATATGCTGCGAGTTTGGCCTATCGTCTGCCAGTTCGGTGTTGGAGCATTATTGTGCATCATCGGAATCTGGGGCGGATTACGCGGGGGATATCTCAACCTTAAAATCTCCGAAGACCGCCGCCTCTTAATAATACTAATCGCAGGTTTCCTGTTGTTGCTGGCTGTTGCTTGTATCTTTACTTTCCTGGCGCCTAATTGGGCAAACGGAGGAACAATATGATTGCCCAGGTCATCGGTGGGAAAATTGACTACACAGTTATGCTGTTCTATTTCGTTGCGGTACTGGGTTTCGGCCTGTATTTCGGTCGATATACTACCACCACAAAAGATTTCTTTTTCGGTGGACAGAGGTTTTCATGGTGGCTTATCTCTTTCTCGTGCGTTGCCACAGTCGTCGGAAGCTATAGTTTCATCAAGTACAGCACCGTAGGATTTCAATATGGTATTTCCAGCACACAGTCCTACCTCAACGATTGGTTCTGGATGCCAATCCTCGTGTTGATATGGATACCAATCATTTACTATATGAAAATTCAGTCAATTCCCGAGTACCTTGAAGCTCGCTTTGACAAAAAAACACGCATCGCCGCAACATTTATTATCCTGCTCTACCTCGTCGGATACATCGGCATCAATCTTATCACCTTAGGCAAAACGCTGCACACACTTCTGGGCTGGCAGATTATGACCGGTGCAATAATAACAGCAGTAGCGGTGGCCTTATACGTATATATCGGCGGGCAAACGGCCGTTATTATGACCGACCTTGTCCAGGGAATTATATTGCTCATCGCGGGCCTGGGATTATTCGCTGTTGCCATTTATCACTTCGGCGGCTTTGGCAAATTCTGGGCACTTCTTCCGAAAGAACATAAATATGCTTTTTCGGATTTCAACGCGCCGCCCAATTTCAGTTTTATCGGCATCTACGTCCAGGATGGCCTGGCAAACACCGGGGCCCTTATGCTTATGCACCAGGGTTTTATCATGCGATTTCTCTCGCTAAAAAGTGTCAAAGATTCTCGCCGGATGGTTGTCTGCTGGATCCTCGTCCTGGCTCCACTCGCCGCCATCGCCACCAGTTGTGGCGGATGGATTGCTCGGGCACTTGTAAACAATGGCGAAGCATCTATCGAACCTTCGGATGCTTTTGTAAAGGCCGCTCATTTTCTTTGCTCGCCTGGTGTTTTCGGTTTCGTACTTGCCGCCTTGACTGCCGCCTTAATGAGCACCGCCGACACCCTGATAAATGCCGTAAGTGCGATATTCGTAAATGACATCTGGAGACCTTACGTCAAGCCCGGCAGCAACGACAAACACTATCTCCTCGTAGCGCGGATAACGAGTCTGTGTGCGGCCGCTCTCGGGCTGGCTCTTGTTCCGATATTCATGAAAGACACCATTTACGGCGCGCACAGCATGTTCACCGCCGCTGTCACTCCGCCTGTTCTGACAGCTATCTTTCTCGGTATTATCTGGAAACGCTACACCCCGGCGGCTGCCTTTATCACCATCGTCGGTGGTGCTGTTCTGATAACCATGTCTTTCATCTGGCCGGTTATATTCGTCGGGCCTTTTGATTTCGGTATGGGTCCGGACAGCTATAAGTTCATGCGGGCTTTGTTCGGTTTGATAGCAGCAGGCTCTCTGGGTATTTCCGTAACATTATTTACAAAACCAAAAGCCGACGAAAAACTGAAAGGCCTTGTCGCCGGCACTCAAATTGATGGCATGTGGAAATTCAAGGGAGGCCGACCAAATCTGCGGCCAGGTGAAAAAGTCCGCCTCCGGGCCAAAATTGATCAAAGCCTCGCAGAAAACAATACGGTAATTGTCCCTCAATCGGCACTTGATAAAATGGCCGCTGACCCGGGCGACCTGTTATACGTCAGCCATATCCGCTGGTGGTATGGAGGGCTGCGTTCCGTCCATGTCAAAGCCGGCCCACC
>CAZIAN010000530.1:0-3565 GCA_964537355.1 uncultured Pirellulales bacterium
GTCAGAGAACTTTAGACCCGGTTCCAGCGTCATAGAACAGTTGAGGCTCTTTATGAGGTGTTCGTCGGGCCTGTAAGGTTCTTTGCACTTCGGACAAATTTTACGCACTAACCGTTGGGCCAGCACCGCTTCCAGCGAGCTGGCTAACAGGAACGGCTCGACACCCATATCGATTAACCTTGTGACCGCGCCGGGTGCATCGTTCGTATGAAGTGTTGAGAAAACAAGGTGGCCGGTCAATGCCGCACGAATTGCTATATTGGCCGTCTCTGCATCTCGAATCTCTCCCACCATTACGATGTCCGGGTCGTGACGAAGGATATGCCGCAACCCCGTGGCGAATGTAAGCCCTCTTTTCGGATTCACCGGCATCTGGTTTATGCCTTCGAGTTGATATTCAACAGGGTCTTCTATCGTTATCATCTTAACCGAAGGTGAATAAATTCTTTTCATTGCGGCATAGAGAGTTGTTGTCTTACCACAGCCCGTCGGTCCTGTAACAAGCACAATCCCGTGCGTTTTATGCAGGCATTTATCAAAACCTTCCAGGCATTGGTCGTTCATACCCAAATCATGAAGTGGTATAAGTGATGCCGTCCTGTCCAAAAGTCTCAGCTCAATGGATTCTCCGAACACTGTCGGTACCGTTGAAACACGTATATCGACCCTGCCTTTTTTGCCGGCGAATTCGATATGTCCGTCCTGTGGTACAAACCGTTCGGCAATGTTCATGTCCGCCATAATCTTGATACGGGAGATGATGGCCGCCTGGAGACGCTTTGATGAAGGCGACCTCTCCACAAGCAAGCCGTCAACTCTGTATTTTATCTTTACATCATGCTCGAACGGCTCGATATGAATATCGCTCGCTCTTGTTTCAATCGCTTCCAGGATTATCAGGTTCACAAGGTTGACCAAAGAGGGCTCTCTGGCTAACTCATGCAGCTTGGCCGGTGAAAAATCCAGGTTATCCAGATCGTCTGCATCCGGCATTTGATCGACCGGCACAAGATTATCCAGCATCCTGGCCACATTGCTGCCGTAGAATTTCATTATTGCATTTTCCAGGTCTTTCGGGTCGGCATAATACCTGCGAACTGGATAACCGGTTATAAGGCGTAAATCCTCAAGAACCTGCGGCTGAAATGGGTCTGTCATCGCCACAGCTAATAATTTATTGTTGTTTGTTGGTGATGGTTTGTTTTCTGTGTTCCCTGAATGATTTCTTGTTTCAAAACGTAATGGCAAAACGCTGTATTTACTGACTAATTCCGCCGGGACAAGAGTAAGTATTTCAGTATTTATTGAAATATTTGTTAAATCTATCCTCTCTATGCCCGCCTGGAGTGCAAGTGCTTCGTTTAACTGAGCTTCCGTTATATAGCCCAGTTCAATTAGAATCTGCCCTAAACGCCGATGTTCGACCTTTTGCTCGGCGAGGGCTGATTCAAGCCTAAGCTGATCAATGTATGATTTTTCACATAATAGCTCGCCTAATTTTTTCTTTTGTTGCAATGTCATTACAGCCTCAAAAATAAAATTCTCTTGGACCTACAGGTTTATACAAGCACAGACCTTAACTCAATCCCATACCGGTAATTATAGAGCAAAACCAGTAACTATAATATCAGACGCTTGGGATTGCCGTTTTGTTACAAAAAAATAGTTTTTAGCACTAAAAACTCACTTTCAAAAGCATTAAAATATACCATATTTCGTCTTCATAAGAAATCGACAAACTCTCAAGTTATTATTTAATTGTAATTTTCCAGAGCTTTTTTATGCCAATTTTATGGAAAAAATGTGTTTTCAGGCGATTTTTGCTGATTTCCCCGAAAATCTTTATTTTACGAAGGAAAGTATGGATGGTGTAAATCTATAGTGCTTGAGTATGATAAGCAAAAAGATGGTGTTCAAAAAAATATGAAAAAAGTACGAAAAAATTCATAGAAATTTCGAATAGAGCATTTTTTGACCCACTTTTATTGTGTGAGTTCATGGAGTAAAAGCCGTAATTTCAATCAATTATTAAATACTTCGGTTGACCATTCTATTGGATTGGAGGTTCGAGTAGAGTGCGGATTACAGAAGGATGGGCACCCGTACTGTCTGCGATACTGCGTATGGTCATATCTGAACTGGCTTTAAAGCCGGCGTCTTGGAGTTTTTTCACGGCCTCATTCACATCCAGTCCCATTTGATTGCAATATGATTTCAATGTCATACGGCCAATTCCTCGAATGTTTTCGCCCCCCTCATGCTCGACGCCAATATCAATTTGAGTATCGGCACGCTGCTCAGCCCTGATCCCTGGTCCTCCAGGTCCGCGCCCCCCTGCACCTTGCCGTTGTCCTCTCTGGCCTGGCCCTCCCTGGCCCCGCCCGGGCCCGGCCTGTCCAAGGGCGATGTCATAAAGATGCGCTGGTGTCATATTGTGTGCCTCGGCTAAGTCTCCCAGCACAACATCCGCCGATTTAACTTCAATCCCACGCGACTCAAGGTTTCTAAGTATGGTTTCGAGGCTCACATCACCCACTTGCTCGGATAGTTCAGTGAGGCTCAGCAATTCGGCATGGGGGATAGGAGCGCGTTGCTGAGGGCTGTCCCAGCTTTGTTTTATGTTCTCATTCCAGACGAGCAGCGTCGAGAAAGGTTTAATGTCGCCAAGAGTGCAAATAAACACGATACTGCAAATCACTAATGCAAATGCCCATTCAATGCGCAGGGCGAATGCCTTGCTGACCTTGTTCTTGAAATAGCTTACTAACGCTTTCCAGTTGAGATACACATGAAAGACCGATGCGACCACGAAGATGATACTGAACCAGTCATGCAGTCCGATCCATTGACGCTTTGTAAGCCCGATGATGGTCCATCCTGTCCAGTTTGCAATACGCCCTGGCGGAACTACAAACAGAATTACTCCGGTAAAGACCATCCCAATAAAGGAAAGTGCTGACAGAACCGAAAAGAACGCCCGCCAGTTGAATTGCATTTTTCTGTTTTTCTCCATTGCCTTACCTCAGTCTTCTATTGCATATTTATAGTAAACACTTAAATACTATAAGCGATTGTATATGTTCAGTCAACAAACTTTGGAAAAACAGTCATCTATGAAAGCGCAAGGGCCTAATCTGAATAAGCCGTAGCCCTCAGCGCAGTCGAAGGGGGACTCGAACAGGAGGGATCTGCCACACGAAATTACATTTGTACACGTCTAAAAAGGCAAGCCAACGAATCTGAAATCTTTAAAAATTCTCAATTCTAAATTCTTAATTTTCATTTCAAATAGCTTGACTCTTCTCAAGCTTTTCAGTATCCTCTACCCCTAAAGGCGTGATGAACAACTGCGGATATTTCTTAAAAAATGCCGGTCTTTCCGGCCACGCCCCACTAAATATGATATAATAACGACTATCGACTAAATATAAGATATGACAGCCTTTCTTGAAATCTCTACATGGGCATGGATAGCCGGCGTTTTCATTGTTATTAAGTGTATATTCAAATACCTGGCCTGGTTATATCATGATAAGGATAAATCCTTAAGGGACGCTGTCCGGCT
>CAZIAN010000531.1:0-3562 GCA_964537355.1 uncultured Pirellulales bacterium
GGTTGTGGCGAAGGGCAGTGTGGCGCCTGCACTGTGTTGGTGGATGGCAACAAAACTCACTCCTGCATTACGCCGGTTTCAAGGGCTGATAAGAAAAAAATTACAACAATCGAAGGATTTGCCGACGGTGATTCACTTCATCCCATTCAGCAGGCGTTCCTTGACGAAGGATCGCTGCAATGTGGATACTGTACTTCCGGTATGATATTGGCTACTGCAGCGCTTCTTAAAAATAATCCTAAACCAACGGACCAGCAAATCACGGAGTGGATGAATGGCAACATATGCCGGTGTAACGGATATACGAAAATATTAAATGCCGTTCGCCGCGCTGCCGCGCAAATAGCGGAGGTGAAAATACCATGATAAAAGATACCTATACAAAAGAAATGTTTGAACCTTATAGTACTGACTTTGTCGAGTCCCCGGACTCCGGAGTCAAATTGACCCGCCGAACATTTGTTCAAATGCTGGGCTCAGGGCTTCTTATTACGGTAACTCAGGGCGTCTCTTTCGCTCAGCGAGGCCGCAGCAGCAGCCGATTGTCTGTCGCGGCACGACTCCACCTCAATCCGGATGGTACAATAACCGTTATGACCGGCAAAGTCGAGGAAGGCCAGGGTCCCCGGGCGGAACTTGCACAGGCCGCCGCGGAAGAGCTTCGGGTTTCCGTTGATCGGATCCGTATGATAATGTCTGACACGGCTCTGGTACCTGACGATGGGATAACCGCCGGCAGCCGGACAACACCTATTAATGTCCCCGCCGTCCGCCGAGGTGCTGCGACTGCCCGCGAGCTATTGACAAAGCTTGCGGCTGAAAAATGGAAGGTGGACTCTGGTGCCCTGAATGTACGCAATGGCATTATCACGCACAAGACAACGAGAAAGACAATCACCTATGCTGACCTGGCCAAATCAAAGGACGTCGCCGAGGTTTTCAAACAAGCTATCCCCTCTGATGTAGTGGTTACGCCTGTCAGCCAGTGGAAATCGCTCGGTACTTCGGTTCCCAGGCTTAACAGCCGGGATATAGTTACTGCAAAACACCGTTACCCTTCAGATGTTGTTCGCCCGAATATGCTTTATGGAAAAATCCTGCGTCCAATCGCTTACGGGGCTACACTTGAATCAATCGACCTTTCCAAAGCAGAAGCTATGAAAGATGTAATTGTTGTTCGGGATGGACAGTTTGTTGGATGTGCTGCGCCATCGACGTTTCTTGCGGCCAAAGCTCTGGAGGCTGTTGCAAAAACCGCATCATGGAAAACTATTTCTCATCCGTCGAGCAAAGAAATATTTTCCCATCTTAAGAAAAATGCCCGTACAGGCGGAAGGTCACGTCCCAGGACCAGCGGCTCTGTTGAGAAAGGTTTCGCTGAGGCAAGCAAGGTACTGAGTGAAACCTACGAAGTGGCTTACATTCAGCATGCCCCGATGGAGCCAAGGGCGGCAATAGCGGAGTGGGATGACGGAAAGCTGACTGTCTGGACGGGGGTAGATGGCCCCCAGCGAGTACAGGGAAGCTTGGCTCGCACTTTCCAAATTCCAACCGAACAGGTACGTGTAATTGTGCCTGATATGGGTGGTGGATTCGGGGGCAAACATACCGGCGAGGCGGCCGAAGAAGCTGCTCGATTAGCCAAAGTTATTAAGCGTCCGGTGGCTGTTCACTGGACACGGGCTGAGGAGTTCACCTGGGCTTATGTCCGACCGGCAGCGGTAATCGATTGCAAAGGGGGACTGGATGCGAATGGTTCTCTTATTGCCTGGGACTTTACCAACATCAACGCCGGTGGTTCAGCTATTGATACACCATACAATATTGCCAATAAAAGTATTCTATCAGTGGGGTCCGACTCTCCTTTGCGCCAGGGCTCATATCGCTGTCTTGCTGCAACTGCCAATAACTTCGCCAGAGAGTCCTTTATGGACGAGCTTGCCGCAGCAATCGGGGCTGACCCGCTTGCCTTTAGACTTGCCCATCTTGAGAATCAGCGCATACGGACCGTACTGGAAGCCGCTGCTAAGCACTTCGATTGGCCTAATCGTAGGAAAAAGGTCAATTCTGAATTAGGCGTAGGGTTGGCCTGTGGGACGGAGAAGAATTCCGTAGTGGCGGCCTGTGTGGAAGTGGCTATTGACCGCGAACGAAGTGAGATAAAAGTTAATCATGTTTGTGAAACGTTTGAATGCGGCCCTGTTATAAATCCCGCAAATCTGCTTTCACAGGTACAGGGCTGTATCATAATGGGCCTGGGTGCTGCGCTGCGTGAGGAAATGCAGTTCGAAAACGGCAAAATATTGAACGCCCACTTTTCCGGATATAAAGTGCCTCGTTTCGAAGATGTTCCCAAAATCGAAGTGCATTTCATTGACAAAACTGACATACCATCGGCGGGGGGCGGAGAGACACCTATTATTGCCATTGCCCCTGCTGTTGCCAATGCGATCTTTGCTGCTACCGGTATCCGTGTTCGTTCTATGCCGATGCAGAACGCCTTATTCAGGCAGCTATGACGGATTGAATGCCGACTTAAGGATAGTAAGATGGATGGAAATCACTGCTCTATAGATGTTAACCGGAAAATCGTAGAGTTTATCGATAGCGGGAAGTCTTTCGCGATGGCTTTGATCCTCAAGGTGGAAGGTTCCACACCGCGTAAGGCTGGAGTAAAAGCCGTAATAGATGATAAAGGCAAAATATGGGGCACACTCGGTGGAGGTCAGGTGGAGGCTGAAGCTCAGCGCCGAGCAGTTGAGGTATGTAAATCGAAACATCCGGTCGTTTTTGACATTAATCTCTACGGCGCTGACAGGGCCGATGACGTTCCTATCTGTGGAGGGTCTATGCGTCTGGTCATCGATCCGAATCCTGCAAAAGACAGGGCGTCTTACGCCCAGGTGGCCGAGGCTATGTTGCAGCGGCAACGAGGTGTTGTGCTCACTATTGTGCGCAGTGCTGCGCATACGGAGGTTCAGTCCCAATGGTTCCCACAGGAGGATATACCATTGGATGCAGCCTTTCCGGGTACTGACAACGTTCGTTCCTGCCTGGCTCACGAGAGGCCGCAGTTGTTCACAGAAAGCTCCGAAAATCCGAAGGTCTTTACGGAAGTTTTGGTTGAGCCGGTGATTCCCAGACCTCTTTTAGTAATAGCAGGGGGGGGGCACATAGGCCAGGCACTTGCATTACAGGCAAGCCTTGTTGGATTTGATATTACCGTCATAGATGACCGGCCGGAATTCACCGACCCTGCCCTTTTTCCGGAAGGGACGACAACTCGTGACGGTGATATTCCAAAACTTATTACTTCTTTATCCAAAGCGGGCGATACTTATATAGTGCTTGTCACACGGGGACACAAACTTGATGCAGAGAGCCTCGAAGCCTGCATCCATACTCCCGCTGCTTATATAGGTATGATAGGGAGCAAGCGAAAAGTAGCCCTGATTCGCAAGAATTTTATTGAATCCGGCCTTGCCACTGAAGAAGAATTTGACCGGGTTCATGCGCCGATCGGGCTGGATATCGGTGCGGTTACCGTGCCGGAAATTGCTGC
>CAZIAN010000532.1:0-3549 GCA_964537355.1 uncultured Pirellulales bacterium
CTGAATCTTCGGCGGACTCGCAGTTACAACATGAGCCAATCGGTCAACGGCCTGCCTTATTCGCCTGATTCGGCCGTACTGCCGAGCTTCGCGAAGGAGACCGAGATCGACAAGCCATCGCCTTCGAAGCTGCTGTTTTTTGTTGATGTCCATGAGGACAGCATTCTCGATTCGCACTTCGGTATTCCGCCCCGTGGTCCGATGTTCGCGTCGATACAGCCGCAGTGGTGGGACCTTCCAGCCGGTCGGCATTCTCAGGGAGGCAACTTCTCTTTCGCAGACGGCCATGCCGAGCACTGGCGATGGGCCGCACCCAAAGTCTTCAACGAACTTGGTCAGGTCGTCAGGCAAGACGGCGAACTTGAGGACTTCCTTAGAGTTCAGCGAGGCGTAAAAGCCGAGAAAGGCTTTTGAAACCACCAATTATTGGTGTGCGCTGCAAAGCCTACCATATCCATTCAATGGCGACCTGCCGTAGATTTACTTGAAAAACAGGTTCATTGAGAGTATAGTATCGGCAATTAGAAAAAACGGCAATTGTTACATGATAAAGAGTAATCTTATGAACAGGCGTGAATTTATCAAGACAATCGGGTTTGGTGCGGCGGCGCTGGCGGTACCGGGGTGCGCAGGCATAACTTCTCAGGCGTCAAGCGGACCAAGTAAAAAAAATCTGAATTTTGTTTTTATTCTTATCGATGATTTGGGTTGGGCGGATTTGGGCTGTTACGGGAGCAGTTTCTATGAGACGCCGAACATCGACAGACTGGCAAGCGAAGGTATGCGGTTTACCGATGCATACGCGGCATGTCCGGTCTGCTCGCCGACGCGGGGAAGTATTATGGCGGGCAAGTATCCGGCAAGGTTAGGGATAACGCAGTGGATAGGCGGCAGCCAGAAGCCCACAAAATATGCCGACAGGCTTGCACTGGAGGAAGTAACGATAGCGGAGGTATTGAAGGGGCAAGGTTACGCAACCGGCTTTGTGGGTAAGTGGCACCTGTCGCCAAGGGAGGCTGACATTAGGGCGGATTTCTATCCCGATAAGCAGGGCTTCGATGTCAATATCGGGGGAGACTGGTCGGGGGCACCACCGACTTATTTTTATCCATATAAAAAGAATAATCGTGCTCTGGAAGAGATGCCACCGGGGGGGGAGGAAGGTGAGTATCTGACGGACAGGCTAACGAATGAGTCGCTGAAGTATATCGAAGCGAATAAGGACAGGCCGTTTCTGCTTTACCTTTCACATTATGCGGTGCATGCGCCGATAGAATCCAAGCAGACACTTACGGACAAATATAGGACCAAGGCGGGGAGTTTGCCAGCGCCAAGCGGACAACGGTTCGCGGGTGTTTACGGCCGTTATAATACAAGGCTGGTTCAGGACAATCCGGCCTACGCGGGGATGGTTCAGAGCGTGGATGAAAGCGTCGGGCGGGTGATGAAGAAGCTGAAGGAGTCAGGTGTGGCGGACAATACGGCAGTGATATTCATGTCCGACAACGGCGGGCTGTCCACTGTGCCGCGTGAGGGACCGACGGCCAATCTTCCGCTGCGTGCGGGCAAGGGCTGGCTGTATGAAGGGGGCATTCGCGAGCCGATGTTTATCAAGTGGCCTGGCGTGGTGAAACCGGGAGGCGTATGTGATGAGCCGGTGACCAGTACGGACTTTTATCCCACAATGTTGGAGATGGCGGGGCTGGGACTTATGCCTGAGCAGCATATTGACGGAGTGAGCCTGATGCCGCTTTTGAAAAACAAGGGCAAGCTGAAGCGAAAGGCGATATACTGGCATTATCCGCATTATCACGGCAGCGGCAACAGACCGAGCGGTGCGGTGCGGGCGGGGGATTATAAACTTATAGAATGGTACGAAGATAACAGTGTTGAGCTGTACAATCTGAAAAGTGATATAGGCGAAAATCATGACCTGGCGAAGGAAATGCCGGAGAAGGCGGCGGAGCTTAAGGGGATGTTAGGCAGGTGGCTAAAACAAATGAATGCGAAGATGCCGGCGGCGGGGCCGCGTGACGATTTCGAGGTATGGAAGACTTCGAGAAAACAATAACGTATGGATAACAAATAGTTTTTACGACAAGGAGACTTAAAAGTGTACAAGATTGCTGTGATACCCGGGGACGGGACGGGTCCGGAAGTGACTGTTGAAGCGGTAAAGGTTTTGAAGGCCGCCGCGGAGAAGTTCAATTTCAAAGTTGATTTGACTGAGTTCGACTTCGGCGGTGAAAGATATAAAAGGACGGGCGAGACTCTGCCCGACAGCGCTATCGAAGAGCTTCGCAAATTCGATACAATTCTGTTGGGAGCAATAGGGCACCCGGACGTGGCGCCGGGAATTCTGGAAAAGGGCATTCTGCTCAAGGCCCGTTTTGCGCTGGATCAATATATAAATCTGCGTCCTGTGAAGCTGTATCCGGGTGTTGAGACGCCGATAAAAGACAAAGGGCCGGACGAAATAGATTTTGTCGTCGTTCGTGAAAATACCGGCGACCTTTATACGGGTACGGGTGGGATTTCAATGAAGGGAACGCCGCACGAGGTGGCAGTGCAGTCGGCGGTTTATAATCGTTTTCAGGTGGATCGCTGTTTGAAGTATGCATTCGAGTACACAAAGAAATACGGCAAGAAGTCGCGTGGTAAAGGTGAGAAGAACACACTTGCGCTGTGCGGGAAGACCAACGTGCTTACTTATATTTATGATTTGTGGGAACGGGCTTTTCATGAAATGGGCAAGGCCGATTATCCGGACGTTGAAAGAGAATATTATCACGTTGACGCAACCTGTATGTGGATGGTAAAGAATCCCGAATGGTTCGACGTTCTGGTGACCGGCAATATGTTCGGTGACATTATTACGGATCTTGGCGCGATGATTCAGGGCGGTATGGGTATCGCGGCAGGTGGAAATATCAATCCCGAAGGCGTCAGTATGTTCGAGCCTATCGGCGGCAGCGCGCCGAAGTACACGGGTAAAGGGGTTATCAATCCGTTAGCGGCTATATGCGCGGCTCAGATGATGTTGGCTACTTTAGGAGAGGAGAAGGCGGCGGACGAAATAGAGCAGGCGGTGATGTATATAACCGGCAACAAGCTTAAAAGTTTGCAGGCCGGAAAGATGGGATATTCGACGAGCGAAGTAGGTGACCTGGTGGTAGAGAAACTCTGCGAGTAGGAGACCAAATATCAAAACGCAGAATGTAAAATTAAGGCAGTCATCATCCGGTAGAATATTTATGCCGTTTGATTCAGCGGTTTAACTTTTAATTTTGTAACGATGCCAGCTAATCTTACACCGGAATATTTCAAGGCTGAGAAGTGGTTTCGAAGCGCCACGTCAAACGACGAAAAAATTATGGCGCTGGAGCAAATGCTGCGCGTGATGCCGAAACACAAAGGGACAGACCATTTGCGTGCGGACCTTCGGCGGAAACTCAGCAAGCTAAAAGAGGGCGGTACGCAAAAAAAGAGCGGCAAGCATGTGGACATTTTTCACGTGCCGCGCAGCGGGGCGGGCCAGATTGTTTTATT
>CAZIAN010000533.1:0-3538 GCA_964537355.1 uncultured Pirellulales bacterium
TTCATGCGATGGCTGGCTAAAATAGCTGAGAACAGAATTCGAGATCGTGTCGATCATATTCATGCAGCCAAAAGGGATGTTCGCCGCCAGGTTCGACTCAAAGATGACGAGAACAAAAGCTCCTGTCGAAAACCATATGGATCTGTTCCTATAGTCACTACTACCCCGAGCGTCTTACTTGCCAGGCGAGAAGAGTTTGACAGGTTGGAAAAAGCCATGGACCGTCTCAAGGACGACTATCGCGAGGTTCTGCTTCTGGCCAAGATTGAAGGTCTGACTCATGAGCAAATAGCTGAGCGTATGAAAAAGAGTCCTGCTGCCGTGGCGAAACTGCTTCCCCGCGCTATTGTGGCGCTGGCAAATGAGTTTGAGAATTCCTGATGGCGGATACAGCAGACGATAAACATGAAAGTTCTTTAAGTGAGGCAGCAGAGCAATATGTCGAAGCCTGCCTTCACGGTGAGCAGCCTGATCTGGAAGAATTTGTAAAAGACTATTCGCCCCGGCAGGATCGCCTCCGTAAGATCATACACAACTGCCTTCAAGTCAGCTCCCTATTGCATTTATTGCAGCATGTCGAACCAGGTGAATTCCCGGCGGCGCCGGCAGACATGGACCTGGTAGGCAGACGCATCGGCAAGTTCGAAATTTCGGAGGTCGTCGGACGTGGCGGAATGGGGATAGTGTACAAAGCTCACGACACAACGCTGGATCGACAGGTTGCTGTCAAAGCGATGCCAAAACATCTGAGTGACGACCCGACGGCACGAGCCAGATTCGAACGCGAGGCAAAACTTCTGGCCTCCATGAACCATTCCCATATAGGAATAATCCATGACATTATCGAGCAGGAGGATGGAACCAGCTATCTGATTCTTGAGTATGTCACCGGTCTGACACTGTATCAGAAACTCAAAAAAGGTGCGCTTGCAATAAAGGAGGCCCTGCTCATCGCTCAACAAATCGCCGAAGCATTGGCTGCAGCTTATGAGCGAGGAATCATCCATCGGGATTTGAAACCCGGCAATGTGAAAATCAACCCGGAAGGCAAGGCTAAAATTCTCGACTTCGGTATAGCCAAAGAGGTTCAACCGCACGACGAATCCAGCCAAACAATCGTCACTGAGCAAGGGCGTCTGGTAGGCACACCTGCTTATATGAGTCCGGAGCAGGCGCGCGGACGCCCACTCGACCATCGAACCGACGTTTGGTCCTTCGGCTGTGTCCTGTATGAAATGCTAACCGGTAGACTCGCTTTCGAAGGACCTACTGTCAGCGATACCATTGCGCATGTCCTCGAACGGGACCCGGACTGGCTACTGCTGCCGAGTGACCTGCCTGCAAATATTGAAGTTCTGCTGCGCAGATGCCTGGAAAAAGAACCGCACAATCGCCTTCAACACCTGGGCGATGCATCACTGGAGATACGTGAGACTCTTACCCCTCCAAGCTTTGCGCCTCCTGTACATGATAAGACCGAATCAGTGAAACGCGGAACCAGAATGAAACTTGCTGCCATAGCAATTACATGCATTGTATTTGGTATTCTTGCCGGCTCTTTTATCCTGCCTAACATAATGTCGGGCAGACCTGTGACGTCGCCGGACGTCACAAAGTTTGTGATCGAGCGTGGTAACAGCTACCCGGACGTGGGTCTGATTCATCAAACTTTGGCATTCTCACCGGACGGGAAAACATTAGCATATGTAGCCGAAGATACCGACGGCAGGCGGCGTATTTTCCTGCGCAGGCTCGATGGATTCGAAACCCGCATACTGGAAGGAACTGAGGCCGCGATCGGTCCGTTTTTCTCGCCGGATGGACAATGGCTCGCGTTTGAGGACCACTATAATCGTAAACTCAAGAAGGTCGCAGTTGGCGGCGGCACACCGGTCACTCTTGCGGAAGCTCCTGACTTTCGCGGCGGAACATGGACAGCCAACGACAAAATCATCTTTGCACCGAACGCTGCCGGCCCACTCTGCCGTATTGAAGCATCAGGCGGGAATCCTGAACCTATTACTGCAACCGACCCAAACGCCGGAGACCGTGCACACCGCTGGCCGCAAATTCTTCCAGATGGAGATTTTTTACTCTTTGTCTGCTATGGCAGCGGCGCGCGCGTAGAACTATTGGAGCTTCAAAGCGGTCGGCGAAATGTCTTGCTGGAAGGCTCTTCCTATGCACGTTGCGAACCCGATGGTTATATTATCTATTCTCGCAACTGGTCTCTCTACACCGCACGTTTCGACCCGCAGAGTCTCACACTCGAAGGTTCGCATCGGCTGGTTGCCTCGGAAGTGTGGTCTGCAAGTACGGGAGTATCTCAATTCGCAGTCTCAGCAAATGGAACGCTGGCTTATATCCCAGGCAAATGGGACACGCGTAAGCTGCAGCCAACCTGGGTAACCCGCCGGGGCAGCCGTGAGTCTCTACCGGTACCACTGCGCAATTATCACGAGGCCGCTGTATCTCCCGACGGCACCTGCGTCGCTTTGTGCGCCTATGTAGGCAACAATCCGGGCATTTGGTTATACGACAGCATCCGTGGGACAACCACCGACATTACACCCGACCAGAAGGGCTATAATCCTGTCTGGACGGGCAGCAATGGCCAAACACTTTTTTACTCAACGCCCGAAGGTCTCTTTCGCTGGGACAGGCAGGAGCAGTCAGCCGTCCAGTGGAGTCGGGTCAAGAGCCTTTCGCAACTTAATGACTCCTCACCCGACGGTCGGCAGCTTGCCATCCAAATGTACTTGTCCGAACAACTTGATATATATACTATAGCGCTTTCAGACCAAAATGATGTCAAGCCGGTCCCGTTCGAAACCACCGAACATTTCCAGCGAAAAGCTGCATGGTCACCATGCGGCAAATGGATAGCTTACGAATCCGAGGAAACCGGGCGATCCGAAATTTTCGTCAAACCTTATCCAGGTCCGGGCTCGAAAGTGGCTGTAAGCAGTGACGGCGGTCGGGAACCATTGTGGTCTCCCGACGGTAGCGAATTGTACTATCGCAATAATAAAAAGGTCATTGCGGCTAAAATCGAAAGCGAGCCTGAATTCAAAGTTGTCGATACCCAGATTCTGTTTGATGATGAGTACTATAGCTGCGCTAAGTGCAGGACATATGACATCGGGCCGGACGGCCGATTTATCATGCTGTACGATCCAAGAGATTCGGTCCGAACGCAGATCCGTGTCACCTTAAACTGGCAAGAGGAGCTCCAACACCACCTGCCAGGCGAATAAAGAAGGCTGGAAAAGCACTTTTCACGGCTTTGCCACGTATTTCTAAGAGAGATCCAATAGGGTGGGCCATACCATACCTTACTGTCACTACCGAATGTACAAATTCAAAGACTGCTGATCGGGAAAGGATAAGGCAAACTAAATCGACCCGGCCTGGGAGCCCTTATGCGACTACCCCCGTTTTATAGAGCTTCTAAAATCAGGAAATCCAAAAATAATCAGTCAAAAACGCTCACTCTCAAAAACAAAAATAAAATATTTCCATAATTTTTATCTCCTTT
>CAZIAN010000534.1:0-3531 GCA_964537355.1 uncultured Pirellulales bacterium
TTTAGATGCGCATACATCAAAAAGGGCCATGCCAACCGACTTGAACAAAGTAGTGCTGCCCTTAACTTCGTCCAGAGACTTGTCATCAATAAGAAATCGCCCTAAGGTCATAATCTGCTCCCTCCGGAGCCAGTTATTTTGCAGCGGAACTATAATGTCCCCTGATTCCTGCAAAGCATGCTCGGTGTCGATGAAAACGCTCTTTAGCAAATTGAATAATGCCCGCGGAAACTCTCTCATATTCGGCTTATAAGAGCCGATTCCGACAAAATGCTTACCGGCTAATAAATCCTCCTTGTCCGGCAATACAGGCTCAAAAGAAGTTGTTGCCGTAATAACTACCTGGCTGTTTTCGAGCAGTTCCTCGACACTGGCGGCCTGATGAAGCTTAACATCAGGAATCATCTCCGACAGTTTTTCTCCCAGAGCCGAAATTTTTTCCGGATAAAGGTCATAAACAAAAACATCTGAAAAATTCATCCCCGCACAAGAAACCCATGCCTGGTAAAAACCCTGGACACCTGCACCGATGATACCCAGACTACTATTTTTGTCCGGAGCCATATGACGGATGCTCACCGCAGCGACCGCTGCGGTTCGCAAGGCCGTTAGAGCAGGGCCGTTAAGCAATGCAAGGGGCACACCCGTTTGCGCATCATTTAGAACCATTATGCCATTCAGGACAGGGACATTCTTTTCAGGATTCTCCGGAAACAAAGTTACAAGTTTGGTTCCAAAGCAATCTTTGATGAAACACGGCATAAGCAGCAAAGTATTTTTTTCGTAATCTACGCCCATTCGTTGCGGCATGTGAAATGCTTTTTGTTCGTATATGCGCATTGATGCTTCGATGGCATTTAATATCTCATCAATTGACGCGGCTTTCAAAATATCTTTTTCGGTCAAATAAATCATTTGTTCCGATTCCTTTTATGCTTGCAGAGTATCCAATTCTACCGCGGAGACGGAGGCCGGCGGGAAGGACCACAAGCCATTCTGTGGCAGGTCCTTTTGCACAGGAACTATCCGGTCGGATTGGGTTTGTATAACCTCGAATTCAGGATTTGCAGCCAATTCGAAAATACGGCCTGTTCTTATCTTCATACCATTTATCGCAAGTTTAGCTGTCTTGGAGCGTTCTCTATTCGTATTGACTACATGTAAAAATATTCGGTCTCCCGTTCGGCTGGCCGTAACATCAAGACCATCCGGTACTGCGCCGACATCAACGACCTTGTTTCCGGTATGATGCCGGTAGAGACTCATGACAATAGCAACAGGCATCATATATGATTTTCCTCCCGGGACGGGAATCATCACTGCGTTAACCTGCCACCTGGTGCCGCAGAAATCGGCTAATGTCGCAATCTTGAGCTTGTCACCGTGCCTTTCGTGAACATTCAACAATCTTGCGTTTGCAACTCCTGCCGCCCACGTAGAAAGTACCTCACACCTATTACGGCCCGGTAAGGAAAAATGGCATTCAGTCATAGCCAGGTTTACCGGATAGTCCGCCACCTCCTCGCGTATCTTCCTGATACGAGCATCATGAACATTGCATGCATTCATCAGCCGTTCCCACGTCCATGCGGGGTCCTTACGGTACTCAATTCCCTTCAACGGCGAATTGTTAATATCTCGGTCGGGATTGAACATATGATGGAACGCAATGTAGTTCAGATGCTCACCTGCGACATCGAGCATTCGGCGTGCCCATCCGCTGTCGCCCCAGCCGACCAGATCAATATTTGGATCTTCTTTTCGCATGGCTTTAGCAAAGGCGACGGTCTTCTTTGCAGCGGTCTCGCAGTCGAAAGCATTGCGGTCGTACGAGGTCTCATTTCCAATCTGCCAGAGACGGACATTATAAGGTTCTTTGGCACCATGTTTTATTCGCTCCCTGCTATCGGCAGCATTACAATATCTTACCCATTCGGCCGCTTCCTCAGCTCCCGCCATACGGATGCTGCCTTTGGGGTTTCGCTGCCATTTTTTTCTGCCGTCCGACTCGAAGTTCACACACATAAGCGGCTCGGCCCCGGTTTGCCGGCAGAAATCAACGAATTCATGTGTGCCGACCTGGTTTGCCTCGATTCCGCCCCACAATAAATTGATCATCGGTTTTCGCTGGTCCCGCGGCCCCACGGCCTCCTTCCATTTATAATAAGAGCTAAAGCATCCGCCCCATCGTATAAGAGAAGGTGATAGTTTTTTGGTAACCTCCACAACATCCTCTCGCCAGCAGTCCCTCTTGAAATCCCATGCCGCCGCCACTGAACCATCCGTCGTGCCCAATGGCTCCATGAACTGCATGTACAAATAGGGTGACAGGTCGAATCGCGGCTCAGGATTGACCGCAAGTAATGAAGTATTTTCTCCGGCATAAGCTGCCGGCACCGCCAGCGAAGCAGCTCCCAGACCCACGGCTTTTATGAAATCACGTCTTGTGCTGTTTTGTTCATTCATATTTGAATCCTCCTTCACTCAGAGGAAGCAGAAACCTTCCCGGATGATTTAGATTTGTGTTTCCACTCTTTAATAAGATGGGCCATTGCCAGAACAGGATGTCTGCTCAGCATTCTCGGCCCTGAGTATCGCATAACATCTCGTATCCGCTGGCGCATCTCGGGTTTATAACAGTGTATTTCACACTGAGAACAGGGTCCCTTAGCTGCACCAAAGGGGCATTTCTGCAATCGCTGGTCTGCATATTCGTGTAACTGTCGGCAATCGGGACATAGCTGTTTCCCTGCAGTCCCATGATGATTCCGGCAATATATCCTCAACATCGCTGAAAGAGTCTTCTGTTCTCGTTTCAATTTGCCGCGTTTTGATGCCATATACTTTTTTCTCATATCATACAAAGCCGGCCGAGCAGTACAGGCTAACCAGCTTCCCGGCCGTGATTTTTTATGCTACTGCTTATCCTGTTTCCCGTCAAGACAAGTTCATCGTTGAAATGGTCCGTGATGCGTTGTGTTACAGATGTTTTAGATGATACAGGTAATAAAAAAAGGCTACAGGTAGAACTTGAATCCCAAAGCCGCAGAAGATAACATAAGCTATCGGTTCGCCAGGTTATTATTAGAAATGAACTTCCTGTCCGAAGTTTATATAAATAAGTACCCAAAGGATTAGTAATTTATGGCTATTGTAACATTGAGTGACATCCATATAGCTTTCGGGCCGGAGGTCGTTCTGGATAAGTTGAATCTTCAATTCCATGCCGGTGAAAAAGTTGGTATGGTCGGCGCCAACGGTTCAGGCAAGAGTACAATTCTGAATTTAATTATTGGCAGGGTCGTCCCGGACATGGGTCGGGTGGTCAAACAAAAAGGCCTGCGCATCGGCTACCTGCCGCAGGAAGCAACTTTCAACGGTAAACGTACGGTTTTGGAAGAAATGCACGCCGGAGTAGAACATTTGCTCAGACTCCAGCGGGCAATCCAGACCGCCTCTGGTGAAATGGAAAGCCTGACCGGTTCGGCACTACAAGCAAAAATGAAGCAGTATGACCGCCTGTGTCATGAT
>CAZIAN010000535.1:0-3528 GCA_964537355.1 uncultured Pirellulales bacterium
ACTTGCAAACATAGCATGTACCCGTGAGAATTTTGAGACAGCTTATTTAATACCAGACTGAAATAATAATATTCGGATCGGTCTTCTTACCCTGGATTTCACCTGTTATGATGTTTGTTCGTTTTATGGCAATTTCAGGATTTTCCGCCAGCCATTTGGTGATTTGTTCATCAAGAAAATTTATGGCACCGGGATGCAGTTTAGTAAAAAAGGTCTTTATGCCCGTTATTCTATCGCTTGAGGCTACTTTTCCTGCCGGCTTTTGTGCAACAGGTTTGGGAACCTCAATCTGAGGTAACTCCACAGGACTGCTGCCGCCTAAATCCAGGGGCGCATGTGAAACACCACCTCCTCCGATACCAATCTCTTCTAAAGGAATCGGTTTATCAAGGTCTTGGTCAAACGGGATAGAATCGTTGATATTTTGTCCCCCAAAATTACTGCCGTTGACATTATCCATAGACTGTCCCCTTTAAAATAAAAATTAGTTCTCCTAATGGCATCTGGGAATTGAACGACTGGCCGTTAAATAAAAAACGGCATATTTAGCCGGATATCTCATTTGTCTTGTATGCTTTAGTCTGGTTAGGCTTCAGGTTTTGCGTTATCTTTTTTGGCTTTTGCCTTTTCCGCTTCAGCCTCTTTTTGTGCTTTTTCGGCCGCCTTGGCCTTTGCTTCAGCCTCAGTCATAATTTTCTTCGCTTGAGCCATTAGCTTGTCAGCATCAGCTTTGGTTTTTGCCGCATCGGATGTTGCTTTTTGGGCTTCGGCAGTCAGACGCTCGGCCCGAGCTTCTGACTCGCGAGCGGCGCTTCTGACTTCCGCCGTTTCCGCCTCAGCCTCGATACGAGAATGCTCGTCTTCAATGTCACGCTGCTCTTGAGAAGACTTATCTCCAAAGAATTCTGTAACAGCTTCTTGCAAAGCGGTTGGAGAAGCCGGTGCATGTCTTTTTCTGATTTCTCCCATTATTTCCTGTTTTGGCCTGCCGCCGGCCGAATAGGTAGGAGTCAGTATGAACACAGTCTCGACCGCTCGCTGCTCGGTATCTTCGCCGGAGAATAAAAAGCCCAGTAGTGGTATATCTTTTAGAATCGGAACACCGCGGACAACACCAAAATTTAAGGTCTTTCTAATTCCGCCGACTATGAGACTTTCACCCGGACGAATGCGATTCTCTTTGCTCGTGATTTCCCTTTTGGTAATGATTGGTACCTGCTTTACACCATCAGGAGTATTTCTTGCACCAAGCAGGATGTCGGTTTCAAGGGCAATGGTACCATCCGCAAAGACGTGCGGAGTGATTTCAAGCGAGTCAACGACATCCTCATATTCTATTTCAGTTTGGGGAGCGTACTCGCCGCCGCTTTTAACAGGTATGAACTTAGTTACCGTTTGCAGCGGTACATGCTCAGTTGACTTAATTATCGCTGTTTTGCCGTTGATGGTCTCGAGGACCGGGTTCATCAGAATTTTCATATAACCCCTTGATTCAAGCAGGTCCACCAGGGCAGTGAATTGGTTGGCTGTGCTCAAATATCCTATATTAAGACCCATTCTGGCGCGAATAAGTTCCCTCAACGAAGCTCCCGGAAATGCAGGAGGTATTTCACCTCCTTCGTTTATTAACTGCTGAACGTTGGACCCGAAGGGCAGGCCACCAGGTCTCAAGGCAACATCCTCACTGAACAAATTTTCTATGTCAATAGTAGTTTCCCGGTCGAATGTAAAATCGGCATAAATCTCTGATATCAGGCAGTCTATCTTGACCTGAATGGGAGGAACATCCACCGATTCCAAAAGCTCAAGTACTGCATCGATATCTTCACGAAGCGGGCATCTTACTATCAACTGGTTTGTAGCCGGATTGCTGCTGATTGTGTAATCTGATACGTTGGTTGATTTACCTTTCTCATTGAAAAGTTGTGTTGCAAATTGCTCGTGGACAATTTGTTTAAGCTCATCGGAAATATGTTGCTTACAAAAGTAGAACAGTTTGAACTCCGCTTTTCCCCCGACAATTTGCTCGACGATTTTTGGTGGAGTCTCGTAGATTTCAGGAATTGGAATATTCGGGTCGTTTAAAGTAGTATCAACCTGTAGATCTTTCAGAGCTTTCTCGGCGTTATGTTCGGTATTTGTCTGGGCGTTGAGGCTGCAATACCCCCCTACCCAAATCACAAACCCTGCAGTCAAAGCCGCGATTGGCCACCGACTGCGGCTGATATTTTGGACGCTGCTGCTCATAATTTTGCACCCGTCATCATAATCCCGAGTCCATTAAACGATGCCTTCCACTCTCCTGCGGTTCTAACCCGGAATTTGACGGAACCAAGGAATATTCTATTGCATATACCGTTTATCGTCAAGTATATTCTGAAAGAATTAGTAAAAATAATTTCTTCTCCAGGCTTACCAAAATTTAAAATATTAGACTAAACTATCCTTTTTTGCTATTTTTTGCAGGTTATGAAGAAAAATAAGCAAAAAGTCACTGTTGGCTTTATATCGTTAGGTTGCCCAAAAAATTCGGTAGATAGCGAAAGAATGTTGGCAGAAATCGCCCAGGCTGGTTTTGTAATAACAGCCGACCCTGATACTGCCGATGTCGTTGTCATCAATACCTGCGGTTTTATCGCTCCTGCCAAAGCCGAATCACTCGAAGCTATAAGACACACTATAGAACACAAGCTCAGCGGTACCGTAAAAAAAGTTATTGTCGCCGGCTGCCTGCCGGAAAGGGAAGGAGAGCAACTTTTTAGCCAGGTTGACGGCATCGATGCCGTTGTCGGTCTTGGTCAGCGAGATAATATTGCCGGGATAATCAACAAAACGCTTTCTCTCCGGTATCCCGCCGCTTATTTGAATCAATCGGCGCAGACAATTCCCGACGACAGAACCAGACTGCTGATTACACCCGGCCATTGGGCGTATTTGCGAATCAGCGAGGGCTGTAACCACCGATGTTCTTTTTGTACAATACCGGCAATAAGGGGGCGATTCCGAAGCAAACCACCCGAACTCGTTCTGTCTGAGGCGGATGAATTAGTATCGGTCGGCGTAGTCGAGCTTAATATAATAGCACAGGACAGCACATCCTACGGCCGGGATTTGAAAATCAAAAACGGTTTGGCCGCCCTTATCAGCGAACTTGAAAAGATTACCGGCCTGTCGTGGATTCGGCTGATGTATCTATACCCGACAGAAATCGACGACAAACTAATCGAAACTATAACGAAGAGCGAAAAAATCGTTCACTATCTGGACATTCCAATCCAGCACGTTAATAACACAATCCTAAAGGCCATGCGTCGCCCTGATTCCAAAGACCAGCTAAAACGGCTGATTGAAAAGCTACGAAGTGCAATGCCCGATATTATACTGCGAACAACTGTGATAGTCGGCTTTCCCGGTGAGACTGACCAGCAGTTCGCCGAGCTTCTGGACTTTATCAAATGGGCACAGTTCGACGCCCTGGGTTGTTTTAGTTTCTATCCCGAATCCGGGACCGCCGCGGCTCAAATGCCC
>CAZIAN010000536.1:0-3522 GCA_964537355.1 uncultured Pirellulales bacterium
GTCGTTAAGATAACCATATCAACTCCGCTTTCGAGCAGCTTCTGATATGCATCGAAACCAACGAACTTCCTCTGCTCTGATACGTTCATCTGGTCGGGAAGGCCGTCAAAGTCCACGCGGTCATATCGGCCTTTGGCGCCTTTGCTCAGCATATTGTAGCAGGCGTCGAGCTTGTCACGAAACAAATCCGCCATCGCCCAAAGCCTGACCGATTTATCAACACCCATCAGCGCCTGCGTAGCCGCGCCGGTGCCCCGGCCGCCGCAGCCAATCAAACCAACTTTCAGTATATCTGAGCCGGACGCATACATTCGGCTTGTCCCTAATACCAGACTCGCCGCCCCTAATGCCCCTGATGTCTTGATAAAGTCTCTGCGAGTCAATTCTTGATCTCTTCTGCTTATCTTCTTCCTCATTTATTTCTCCTTTCGATGAGCAAAATTTGCCTTTATTGAAGCCACATCGTGTGACACCCTCAAACTCGCATGGGAGCATTTAAGATAACTGTTTTATACCTGTCAAAGATACCTCGACCAAACCACTAAGTCAAGCGTAATTTTGAGCTTGATAAAGGCCTATGGGGAGCATCATACAGGCCTGAATTTAACTAAAGTCGCCTGAATGTATAGACGAAAACGAATTTGTGTGCATTGTCATCTCTGATTAACTTGTAAAAAAACAGAGAGGTCCTATAAAATCGGCAAAAAAATGAGCAGAACATTCCGCCAATATATAAGGATGGTCCTATTCAGCAAGGAAAAGGCCGCTGCAATAACTAAATTGGAAGAAAAGCTGAAAGCAGAATCCAAGGCAAGGGCCATAGCCCAAGAAAAGCTCAGGGTGGAAATCGAAACCAGAACCGCCGCCGAAAAAAAAGTGGAAGCCAAGGCCCAGCAGAAGCTCCTGACACAACACCGCAGGTATAGTGCCCTGGCCGGGAGAATTGAAGCTCAGGCAAAAGAAGAGATAGCGAAAGTCAAAGCTCAGGCAAAAGAAGCTTTGGAAAAACTCGATTCATATACAGCAGAGCTAAACCAAAAAGAGAAAGAACTTAAAGAAGTTCAGGAAAAGTTAAAGACCGAGATTCTCGCCAGAGTACAAGCACAGGATATCCTGAAGGCTGAAAGGGACCGGCACAGAAAAGCCGAGGCTCAGGCTAAAGAGGATATTGCAAAAGTAAAAGCCCATGCTAAAGAGAAAATCCGAACATATAATGCGGCATTAAGCCGGGCCCAAGAAAAATTGCCCAAAGCTAAAGAATCCCGATACAACGGGGAGAATCTCGCCGGAGCAAAAGAAGAAGGCCTTAGCGATAAAAGCAAAGAGCAGCAAAACATCGATGCCCAACCGATAGAAAAGGCAAATATTGTAATCCGAATCTGCCGGAATATTGTTCATCCAAAATCTAAAAAGATGAAAGTCGCCCTCTTTTCAGTATTAGCAACTCTCTCAGTTTTAGCTATAGCATTGGGAGTGAGCGTAGTAAAGAACCCGCCGGTCGCCAGGCCCGGCAACGCAACAACACAGGAGGATGAACCGGTATCGATTACCTTGATGGCAAGTGACCCCGACCGAGAACACTTGACTTACAATATCGTAAAAGGTCCGTCCTACGGGAGCCTAAGCGGGAAAGCGCCCAAAATGACTTACACTCCGGCGTCGAACTATCACGGCCAGGACAGTTTCACTTTCAGCATCAACGAAGCAAAGGCCGGCAAAAACCAGGCAGTGATATCAGTTACAGTTCTGGCCGTAAACGATGCTCCTATAGCATATCACCGCTCTGAGACGATAAAAGTAAATAAATCATTAAGCGCGACTCTGACAGGAAGCGATGTGGACGACGATACATTGACGTTCATTATAAGCAAAGAACCAGAGCACGGCTTACTCACCTTGGATTCATACTTCAATACCAATGGAAAGCTCATCTACACACCTGAGCCCCGCTTCGAAGGTACCGACTCTTTCACTTTCAAGCTCAATGACGGCAAACTGGACAGTGCGCCGGCAACGGTATCCATCAACGTCTGCCCGAATCTCCTGCCCGTGGCTGAATCTGATTCGGTGACTACGCCCGAGGATACGTCCGTGCAGATTAATTTGATAGGCAGTGACCCGGATTCGGACCCGTTGTCCTACATAATGGTATCTGTAACCTCCCACGGCAGCTTGAGAGGTAATGCATCGAATCTTACCTATACTCCCGACAAGAATTTCAACGGCTCAGACAGCTTCACCTTCAAAGTCAATGACGGTATAGATGACAGTGCTCCAGCAACCGTTTCTATTACGGTCTCCTCAATCAACGATCCGCCGGTAGCCACGGATGACGCCGTAGTAACACTGGAAGACACGCCGGCAGTAAAGGTCGATGTCCTGGCAAACGACACCGATATAGATAATGAGGGCAGATATCTATACCTCGATACGTTTACAGTCACCGCCGTTACTCAGGGCAAAAACGGCTCGGTCACCATCAATCCCGACGGCACACTGAGCTATAGCCCCAATGCGAACTTCTACGGAAGCGATGAATTCACCTACACCATTCGCGACAACAAAGGCGATACCGATACTGCAAAGGTTAATGTTACGGTCAATATGGCCAACGACGCTCCGGTCTTCATTTCGGCACCTGAAATCACAGCTAATGTCGGCATGTTATATACATACGACGTCAACGCCTCAGACCCGGATTTGAACGATACACTTACTTACTCCTTAACCACCAAACCCGCCGATATGACCATAGACTCGGCTACCGGCCTAATACAGTGGAAACCGGCAGAGGTCGGGGAAAATGAGGTAGTAGTAATGGTCGCCGACAGCAACAGCATACCAACTACAGATACCCAGTCATTTACTATCACCGTAAATCCGCCTCCACCCAAGATAGCAAAATTGACCCCACGGGACGGCTATAATCACAGAAACAGAAAAACACTGTCAGCAGACGGCAAATCTGGACTCGTCCAATCCAGCGACGATAAACGGTTTGTAACCAGCTATGGGTCATATACATCCTATGATTTTTCAAGTGCCTCTGTCCCGGCCGATGTTGTTATAAAGTCGGTCGTTGTTTTTATCGAACACTTCGAAGAAGAAGGCTTTGCCGAAGGTAAATTAGAATGGGCAGTCGGCAAAGGCTGGCCGACTAAGCCGGTTGTCTGGGCTTCAATAAAAGCTCCGATTAATGAAGACGAAAACCACGAAGCCGTTGATTCATGGGAGATTACAAGTCTCGTCGATACTCGCGACAAATTAAATTCCCTTCAGTTACAAGTTAAGAATAATGACATCGTTGGCCGGAAAAACACGCTGATAGACTACATTTATCTGGTAGTTGAGTGGGAATAACTGGGTTTGTTTTCTTATGGCCCATATCCGCATTTATATTCATAATCCTTTGTATATAAACACTTTGCATCATTTTTGCCCTTTCGTCAAATTGGGTTTGAATTGGCTTTGTTTTGGCTTAAATTGGGTTTGTTTTGGCTTAAATTGGGTTTGAATTGGCTT
>CAZIAN010000537.1:0-3497 GCA_964537355.1 uncultured Pirellulales bacterium
CTCGTTCAGTCGCTTACCCTGACGAATCGCAGTAATTTGCTCTGCATGTTGCTTTAGACAAGGATCAATCTGGTCCCACGCAAATTCGGCTTTGTTCTGACCTTCAACAACAACTCTGCCGAAATCCGAATACGCCCTGCCTTTAGTTCCGACAAATCGCTGGTCACTACGGCCAATGGGACAATCAATCTGATAACCCATATACTCAACTCTTACGCCATTCGGATACTCATACTCTACAGCGAAATGGTCAAAAATGTTGCCGTACTCCGGACCCTTTCTCACTTCTCTTCCACCCATACCAACGCACTGGACGGGAGGCCCGCCAAAAGCCCAGTTCATTACGTCCAGATTGTGTATGTGCATCTCAGTGATAAAGTCGCCGCTAAGCCATGTCAAAAACAGCCATCGCCGCAGTTGCCATTCCATATCCGACCAATCCGGCTGCCGTTCTCTTGTATTTGACGACCAGGTCAGCATCCCACCACTGCTTCTCACACACTGGCCGCCTACAAGCTCACCTATAATGCCGTCATGGATAGCCTTCATAGCTTCAACCAAATGTGATATCCGCCGCATTTGCGTACCGGCGACAATAGTCAGGCCCTTCCTGTCAGCTAATTCAGACGATGCAATCACCGAACGAATACCAACCGGATCCACCCCCGCCGGCTTTTCCATAAATACGTGCTTGCCCCCTTCTATCGCCGCCTTCAGGTGGATCGGGCGAAAGTGCGGCGGCTGTGTTAATATTACCATGTCCACATCATCACACCCAATAACCTTCTTGTAAGCATCCCAGCCCACAAAGCACCTATCACTTGTCACTTTCACCTTGTCCCTTATGTCATCTGATTCCGGTGCATTTTCCGAGGGCTCTCGTTTAAGAGATCTCAGACACATCTCCAAACGGTCATTAAAAAGATCCCCCATCGCCACAAGCTCAACATTCTCCGATGATCTCAGGCACTTTGTCGCGTCATGCGTGCCGCGTCCGCCGCAACCAATCAAGCCAATCCGAACCTTGTCGGAACCCGCCGCGTACATTCGGTTTGTCCCAACTGCAAGACTCGCCGCCCCAAACGCCGCTGAGGCCCTGATAAAGTCTCTGCGCGACAGCACCGAGTCATCCTTTTTTGATTCATTTTTCATAAGTCATCCTTTCAACTAATCGTTACCTGCCGAGTTCACATTAAATAAACTGGGTTTTTCCCGGCATAGACATGGGCCTTATGGGCAAGTCCATGTTCCAGGTTAAGTTGTCGGGGACGAGGTGTTCCTGGGAATTCATGGCTTGGTCCCAGGTGATCTCTTTTCCGGTGTAGGCGGCCATGCGTCCCATGAGGGCCATGAGCGTGCTGTGAGCCATCCAGATGCCGTCATTAATGGGGCGGCCGTTGCGGATAGAGGCGAACAATTCGTTGTGCTCGACCTGGTACATGTCGGATTTGGGACCGCGATAGCGCCAGGTCTCCTTGCCATTGATGGTGGGATCACTCCAGCCCTTGATGTTGCCCAGACCATCCGAGCCCATGAGGTAGTCCGAGTTGTCACTATAGCAATTGAGGATCTGACGTTGGGCCATGAACGCACGGACTCCATCTGGGAATTCGTAGAAGACATCGATGTGGTCAAAGATATTGCCTTCGTTGTTTGGAAATTGGCGACCGCCGGTTGCCACTGCTTTGAGAGGGAGAACTCCGTTCATCGCCCATGCAATCTTGTCCACACTGTGACATGCTTGTTCTACCAGCCCATCCCCGGATAACCATGTGAAATTATACCAGTTGTGGAGCTGCCATTCAACGTCACTCATGCCTGCGGGGCGTCTGCTGGCTGGGGGCATGGGTTTCACTGGTCCGGTCATATAGGTGGCATAGACGGCACGAATCGAGCCGATTGCGCCTTGGTGTATTTGCTGATAGAAGGCGCGACGAGCCAGGTGATACCGCCAACAGAAGCCGGCCACCAGAGCCAGGTTCTTCTCCTTGGCTATGGCCGCGGACTTCAGGACCGAACGCACCCCTGGGGCGTCGGTGGCCATGGGTTTCTCGCAGAAGACCTGTTTGCCCGCCTCGACTGCGGCTCGGAGATGCTGCGGTCGGAAACCAGGAGGTGTGGCTAGTAGAACCACATCCACACCACTATCGATCACTTTGTGGTAAGCGTCCAGGCCTACGAAGCACGCATTGTTGGGAACTTTGACGCGTTCCCCAAATTTCTTGCTGTCCTTGAGGTTCTTAAGACTACGCTGCAACTGATTCTCAAAGACGTCGCCCATGGCTATTAGGACCACGTCTTCACCGGCTGACAGGGCTTGCGAGGCAGCGCCGGAACCCCGGCCCCCGCATCCTATCAAGCCGATACGTATCTTGTCGGAACCCGCTGCGTATATTCGATTTGTCCCCACAGCCAAACTCGCCGCTCCCAATACCGCTGAGGTCTTGATAAAGTCTCTGCGCGACAGCGCAGAGTTATCCTTTTTTGCTTCGTTTTTCATAAGTCATCCTTTCAACTATCGTTATAAGCCAAATGTTATTAAATAAGCATAGTTTTACCCGGAACAGCAACAGGCCTAACCGGTAAATCGCCAAATTCATATTTCTCAGGACGCAGGTCAAGCTTCGACCCTTTCATCGCCCAGTCCCAACTCATCGCACGCCCCGTATAGGCGCTCATCCTGCCCATAATCGCACACATCGTGCTTTCCGCTACCTGCACACCTTCATTCACGCCGGCGCCTTCGCGGATACTCCTGATCAAGTCGATATGCTCCTGAACGTACGGATTCGGCGAAGCCGGCCCCTCGTATGGATTCTCTCCTTTTATATAACCTGTAGCGCTGTCGATATAAGCAAATCCTTTTGTACCGACTATTCTCTCAGACACCCGGTCGCTGCAGCGGGGTATCTGCCGGCACATGCTCAAAATGCGCACGCCTCCCGGATACTCAAACTCAACCGCAAAATGGTCCCAGATATTACCACCTTGGCGAACCTCCCGTCCGCCCATCCCCATCACCGAAACAGGATGGCCTCGAAGTGCCCAGTTCATTATATCAATGTTGTGAACATGCTGCTCTACGATGTGGTCGCCGCACAGCCAGCAATAGTAATACCAGTGCCGGGATTGCCACTCCATATCACTCATATCATCAGGCTTGTCACCTCTCAGCGAACCGCCTGAACCGTTCCAGTAGCACTGAGCAGCAACAATATCGCCAATCGCACCATTATGAATCCGCTTCATTATCTCCATATAGTGTAATTGATGCCGCCGCTGAGTACCCGCAACAACCGAAAGTCCCTTTTTCTTCGCCGCTTTAGCCGCAGCAATTATCCTTCGAATACCAACCGGATCAACCGCCACGGGCTTTTCCAGAAATACGTGCTTGCTGGCTTTGACAGCCGCTTCGAAATGCTCAGGTCGAAAATGCGGTGGAGTCGTTAAGATAACCATATCAACTCCGCTTTCGAGCAGCTTCTGATATGCATCGA
>CAZIAN010000538.1:0-3492 GCA_964537355.1 uncultured Pirellulales bacterium
TTGCTTATATGTGTTTTTGTGCTCGGCCTGACTCTGACAAGTACAGCTAATGGCAGCATTCCCGGCCTTATCGCTCATTGGCGCTTAGATGAGGCATCCGGGACCGCCGTCGGAGATGCCAGTGGCAACGGCAATAATGGTACTCTGGAAGGAGGCGCACTAAGAACACAGGGGAAATTGGGCGGCGGTGTCTATCTGGACGGTGTGGACGGCTATATCAAGGTTCCCAACGTGATAACCCAAACCGGCTCTTTGGCATTCTGGTTCAAGCCGGACTGGGATGGGTCAGACCCGGCCGATTACAGGCTCTTCGATGCAAGCACGAGCACCATTTACTTCTTCATATCGAAGGGTGCAAACCACGCCGATATCAATCCGGAAGACTTCGGGTTCTATCTGGAGGACGCCACCGATGCCGACTATCAGGGCATCGAGATTGACCCGGCCGGCGTTATATTTGCCGATACATGGTATCATCTCACTGTGACCTGGGAATTTGGCGGCGGCCCGGCTATCCTGTATCTTAACGGCGAGGAGATCGCAAGAGCGGCCACGTTAGGTCCTTTACCGGCTCTTGATCCAAATCCACGTTTCGGCATGGACACCGTAGCATATATTCCGTCGGCAAACGGTGCAATGAGTGTCATCGACGATATTATGTTCTTCGATAAAGCCCTGACACCTCCGGAAATTCCGGTTATCATGCAGGGTCTTGGAGCATTTCCATGGGCCTGGGGCCCCGACCCGAAGGATGGTACTCTGTACAGTGACACATGGATTACCATGGGCTGGTCGCCGGGAGATTTCGCCGTCTCTCACAATGTGTACTTAAGCGACAATTTTGACGATGTGGACGCCGGTGCCGAGAGCACGTTCCTGGGCAATCAAGTCGCAACGTACACTATTGCCGGCTTTCCCGGATTCGCTTATCCGGATGGCCTGATTCCGGGTACGACATACTACTGGCGAATTGACGAAGTTAATGAAGCCGAGCCGAACAGTCCGTGGAAAGGCCCTATCTGGAGTTTCAGTATTCCTCCAAAGACAGCCTACTCCCCGGACCCGGCTGATGGTGGCGAGGCTGTAGCTGCGGATGATGATCTTAGCTGGACGCCGGGTTTCGGATCGGTAATACACTACGTGTACTTCGGTGACAATTTTGACGATGTGAGTAACGCCGCTGGTAACCCGCCATGGGGATCTACAACCTATGATCCCGGACCGCTTGAAATGGCCAAGACTTACTACTGGCGCGTTGATGAATTCGATTCAGCCGAAACGCATAAAGGCAACGTCTGGAGCTTCACAACCGAAGGAGCTGTCACGGCACTTAATCCGGCTAACGGCGCTGTTGATGTAACACAAACGCCTGTTCTCACATGGGCTCCTGGCTTAGGTGCTTCACATGAAATTTATTTCGGCGCCGATGCAGCTTCTCTGGAATTAAAAGGCACTGGAAACCTCGGCTCCGAAAGCTATGAACCCGGACAGCTTGAGTGGAATACCACTTACTACTGGCGTGTTGATGAGGCCAATAGCGCCAATGCCAACAGCCCGTGGACCGGCCCATTATGGAGCTTTACCACAGCCAACTTCCTTATCATTGACGATATGGAAAGCTACAATGACCTTGATGAAGGGGATCCGGCTTCTAACAGGATATATCTCGCCTGGATAGACGGATTCGATAATCCGGCTATCAACGGTTCTGTAGTTGGTTACGCCAATCCTCCATTTGCCGAGCAGACTATCGTTCACACCGGCAATCAGTCGATGCCAATGTCCTATGATAATGCTGTAGGTAAATCCGAAGCAACTTATGTCTTAACTTCCAATCGTGACTGGACAGTCAAAGGCGTCAACACTTTGACAATTTGGTTCCGAGGTAGTGCCGGCAACACTGCAGAAAATTTATATGTTGCTCTCAACGGTAATGCTGTAGTCAATCATGATAATCCTGATGCAGCATCGAGAATTTCATGGACCCCATGGAACATCGACCTGCAAGCTTTTGCCGACCAGGGCGTGAACCTTGCAAATGTAACTTCGATTACCCTTGGCCTTGGTAATAAGAATAATCCGGTTGCCGGCGGTTCAGGCATGATGTACTATGATGATATTCGTCTTTATCCGCCTGCACCGTAAGCACGTTGCAGTTAGTTGCGCAGAAAAAGATATTTATTGAAAACAATATATGTTTTGGTGTGTGGCCAAAGCATAATTTATCATTATCTTAATCTTTTTAAGGAGGATTATTATGTGCAAGAAATTGTTTTATTTTGTTTCTATTGTTTTGGTTCTGAGCATAGCCGGGATTGCCTCAGCTCAGCTCGACCCGGCTTCCATTACCGATGGTAATGTCTACCTGTTTGAGGATGTCGGTACCGATGTACCAGACGATTCAGCCAATAGCAACACGGCCAATCTCCTCGGAAGCCCCCAGGTCGTTCCTGGTCTCAAAGGTAACGCGTTAGAGTTCGACGGAGTTGATGATGGCATTCATATCCCGGATGCAGCAACTATCAACACAAGCACTCACCAGAATCATACGGTGGTTGCGGTATTCAAGTGCGCTGATGTAGACAAATCAGAGAAACAATGCGTGTATGAAGAAGGCGGCAGCACCCGCGGAATTACCATATATGTCCATCAAGGTTTGGTCTATGCCGGAGGATGGGACCGGAGCGATTATACGCCGGAATGGACTGCAACTTTTCTCTCTGCACCGATCAGTTCGAATCAATGGGTTGCCGTTGCTGCGGTCCTCCGAGACGCCGGCCCGGCACAGGAAGAAGACAAGTTTGAGATGTGGATGGACGGTGCTCTCATCGGTAAGGGGCCCGGCGGCCAGTTGCAGAGCCGCTCGGATGACAATGGCATCGGGAATGTCCAGGCACAAACGAATTTCCATGACGGTACCGTAAATGCCGGCTATTGGTTTGAAGGCGCGATTGACGAGGTCTGGATTATCAATCAGGCGCTGACACAAGATGAGTTGCGTCAATGGGCGGGTAAGCCGTGGCCTTTCTCTTTTGGCCCAACTCCGAAAGATGGAACCTTGAATATGGATACATGGGCATCTCTTTCCTGGAAGCCGGGGGCGTTTGCTGTCTCACACGATATTTATTTCAGTGAGAATTTTGACGATGTGGACAGCGGAGCTGAAGGTACATTCCAGGGTAATCAAGCCACAACGGAATTTATTGTTGGCTTTCCCGGATTTCCTGTTCCCGACGGCCTTGTGCCGGGCACAACTTATTACTGGCGAATCGATGAGGTCAATGAAGCCGAGCCGAACAGTCCCTGGAAAGGTGATGTCTGGAGCTTTGGTATTCCTCCAAAAACAGCCTACTTCCCCGATCCTGCTGATGGTGCCGAGGCTGTAAGCGTAAACGCTAAGCTTAGCTGGACGGAAGGTTTCGGTTCGAAACTACATTACGCGTACTTCGGTGACAACTTTGACGATGTCCTCAATGCCGCCGGAGCACTTCC
>CAZIAN010000539.1:0-3485 GCA_964537355.1 uncultured Pirellulales bacterium
TCGAAGCCAGAGGCAAAGTCTCCTTATAAACCAAAGTCGAGCTGGAATGTACACTCGCCGGAGCTCCAAGTTTCAGTGCGGAAAAAACCGGCGCCAGATTATGAATGCCCATGTCTCCCAATCCTCCAGATCCAAAATCCCACCACCCTCGCCAACTGAAAGGTACATAGGCCGGGTGATATGGTCTGTATGGAGCAGGCCCCAGCCACAAATCCCAATCAAGAGTTGAAGGAACAGGTGGGGTCTCCTTCGGCCTCTCAACACCCTGTGCCCAGAATAGCTGGCCATTATGCGTAGGCCTGTCGGACCAGACGTGTACCTCGCGCACCGGGCCGATTGCTCCATCCCATATCCATTCATTGATAAGGCGATTTCCCTCAAATGCCATACCCTGATTTCCCATCTGAGTTGCGACACCGGCCCGGCGGGCCGCTTTGGCTACAGCCCGCGCCTCATATACAGTTCGAGTCAGGGGCTTTTCGCAATAGACGTGTTTTCCTCTTTTAATGGCCGCCATTGTGGCAACAGCATGATTGTGGTCAGGCGTGGCAACTACAACGGCATCGATGCTCTTTTCCTTTTCAAGCATCTTTCGAAAACTTTTATATTTCCTTGCCTTCGGATATCGTTTGAAAGTGTCCGCCGCTCGCTCCCAATCAACATCACAAAGGGCGACAATATTTTCACTGCTGAGGTTATCGATGTCACTTCTTCCCTGTCCCCCTACTCCTATACCGGCTATATTGAGTTTTTCACTCGGAGGCACATTACCCGAACCTCCTAACACATAACTCGGCACAATGGTAAGTGACGCCATGGCCGCTGCAGAACTACTCATAAAAACCCGACGGGAAATTTTACTTGTATGCTTTTGGGTATTACCTTTTTGATTCTTCATATCAATAGCCCTCGATAAAATGAAAACCAACATTAACCAAACAACCAAAACTTCAACCCTGCTCCGGTGCTTTTGAATAGTTATAATACCTGAATTGAACTGCCTCTTCCAGTGCGTTTTATTCAATCTTGCCCATTTCCTGAGCCTTTGTGATTAAAAGGTTTGACAGAGACCTTTGGGGATTGAGTGGCCTTCATATAGCTCGGCATAACTACCAGATCAGGTAATAGTCATGGTTTAGTTCTGCACAGTAGTATCGTATCGAACGCCATCGGGGACCGGTACCGGGACGGCAAAAGTAACGCCGTGATCTCCGGTAGTTTTACGGGAAGAATCGACGGCGATGAAGGCTGTGTAAGCCGACATCGCCCCGGAACCCGGAGTGTCTTCACCGGCGTGAACTACCTGCGTCTGGGGTTTGGCTATCACCCATATCTCATTAGCCGAGACATTGATTATTTCAGCCGGTACTCGCCGAGTATCGAGTATCACTTGACTCTCCCTTGCACTCCTCGGCATACAAACATACCTTGATATAGACCCTCGGAAGGTTAGCCCAAATTCACTTTCTTTTCTAACCGGAGCAGGCCCGTTCACACTATTATATTTATACCCTCCACCCACTCCACCTCTCCCGTCCGTTATTTCGCTGCAGACAACTCCTCCACCATATCCACCACCCATATCCCTTGATTAGAATCTTCCAAATCTTTTGTATAAGTGCTATACTCTTCGCTCGTGCTGTTACTACCCATACGGCCGGTAGTAGGTGCAGTTTGATGCTGTCTTTCCAGACATTCCATCCGACGTCTCACCTGGTCACGAGAAGATCTGCTTGAGTATTGGCTGGTACTGTTTAAGGAGGGCATTAGTAGTAATAACAGTATTACTACACCAACAAAGATTGCTAACAGAAAAGATACCCTCTTAATACTCATTGTTTATGAGACTGTAGCAGCTAAGTCAACGGATTGCTATTGATATGTGGCATGATGAATACCGCATCGGCTTTAAGAAGACGATAAGTACGTTACATTGGAGCAGAAACTATGAAAACCGAAAAGTGGGATAATAGGAACTCTGTAAAGATACTACAGTCTCGAAAAAAATGAACTTAAGCCTCACTTAAACAAGTATTGGTGCATACCACCAAAGGCAAACGCGGCGTTTGTCGTGGCGATGGAAGATGTACTGGAAGTCTATTTAAGGCCTCACAACAGTAAAAAGCTGTTAGTATGCCTTGACGAAGTATCGAAACAGCTTATTGTTGCAACAGCCGTCGGACCCGGCAGGGTTAAACGAACTGACGCTGAATATCATCGGTGTGGAACCACCAGCGTTTTTATGATGAATGCTCCGCTGGAAGGCAAGCGTCATGTTCGAGTTCGTCAGCGTCGAACACGACAGGATTTTACCGAAGTGATTCGAGAATTGTGTGATGAGTTGTATCCTGAGGCGGAAAAGATCGTCTTGGCCATGGACAACTTGAACACACATAATACTGCATCACTGTATGAGGCATTCAAGCCAGCCCAAGCTCGGCGGTTGGCGGCAAAACTGGAAATTCATTATACACCAAAGCATGGCAGCTGGTTGAATATGGCTGAAATTGAATTGAGTATTCTTAGCCGCCAATGCATGACAGGTTATTTTGAAAGCATTGACGAGTTGGCAACAACCATTTTTGCCTGGGAGTGTTCAAGAAATGAAATCAAAGCAGGCATTAACTGGCGATTCACTACTAAAGATGCCAGGATAAAACTGAAAAGACTATATCCTTCAATTGAGGCGTAACATGGCACTAGTATGTATTTGTTGGGTTTGCTATAAACCATACATTTTGGCCCGGTTTTTCCTTGAAAATCTGACTTTTACACTATATTTTTCATTCAGCAGTTATGTGGACAGTGAAACAGCTACGGGTCATTATCTGGAAACCATATGAAAATAGTTTTAGCTTGATGACACATGGGAGGTACAATATGTACGGTGTGACAGAAGAAGAGATCAAATGCCTTGTATCGGTTATCGATTATTCTGAGGCACTTACGATAACGGCAACGCAAGATGATGTCAGGATGGCCTGTGAGATGGCAAAGACGTATGGTTTTCGTGCTGTTGTGGCTTTTCCCCAATACATCGGTATTCTAGTCGATACCCTGAAAGGGACAAATGTGCGTGCACAGATTCCTGTTGGTTTCCCTTGTGGCGGAGTGACCACGTATGTCAAGTGCACAGAGGCCAAGGAAGGATTGAATCGAGGGGCTACGGATTTGGATATGGTAATGAATATTTCAGCTTTCCAGGCCGGAGATTATAAGAGTGTATCAAAGGATATATCAGCGGTCATGGATGTGGCCAGACCGTTCAACGTACCATTTAAGGTGATTATTGAAATAGGAGTCCTTAGCGATCAACAGATTGTTAACGCAGCAAAATTAGTTGCAGACTGTGGAGCCGATTTCGTTAAGACCTGCACTGGGTTCGGGCCGGGACGGGCTACAGTGCATAGTGTCGGCTTGATAAAGGAAGTTGTGGGCGATCGTGTTGGGATCAAGGCCTCAGGAGGGGTAGCTTCCATCGAGGA
>CAZIAN010000540.1:0-3481 GCA_964537355.1 uncultured Pirellulales bacterium
TGCAGGACATATTCGATATTCCCGGTTATTTTTTTCTTGTCCTGACTTTCAAATGCTTCCTCCAGTTTATCCCGGATATCTCTGGTAACCGATCGTAGCTGACTATACTGTTGTCCGGTTATGCCCTTTAAGCGAAGCTCCTGACCAAACTCGCGATGGATTTCCCTGACTCTGTCAGTCAATGCCTCAGTATCAATTCCTTTTTTGAATTTGTTGATCGTTTCGTAAATAGACTTGCGAAAGTTATCGCTCTCGACGATTTCTTCCTTCAAAGCTTCCTGATTACCCCGTTCAAACAGGGCCATCTGCATCTTGCGAAACTCTACCGTGCCCTTAAATATCACGGCGCCGGAACCTCGCCATATCATGGGCCCCAGAATTCCTAAGAGCACCAAAGATATAGATATGACAGACAGCGCCGTCAGAATAGTAAAAGCTTTATCAAATGTACTGCGAAGACCTGTTTTCATTTAGTTTTTCCCAAGTGCCTTTTTTGCGCGTGTCAAGAAATACTCGCTCACAAGATTCAGAAATAATGTCAGAATCAATAACATTACACCAACTGTAAACAGTGCACTATAATGGTTGGAGCCCTTTACAGTCTCACCCATATCACCTGCTATCGTTGCGGTCATCGTGCGAACGGACTGGGATATGTCCCACCAGGGATGCGGAATCTGACTGGCATTGCCTGATGCCATCCAGACGACCATTGTCTCACCTATAGCTCTCATCATTCCAAGAACAACTGCTGCGATAATACCGCTGTGAGCTGCGGGTATGACTACTCGAAATATCGTTTCCATACGCGTTGCTCCGAGGCTATACGACGCTTCCCGCAACTCGCGGCCCAGGGCTGATATTGAATCTTCCGCTACACTGATGATTGTCGGCAGTGCCATGACTGCCAGAATCACAGAGGCATTCAACGCATTTGTACCGGTTGGAAAACCGAATTTTTTCTGCATAAATGGCGCTAAAACAAGCACAGCGAAAAAACCATAAGCTACAGAGGGTATTGCTGCAAGCAGCTCAATTACCGGTTTGACAAAGCCCCTGGTCTTAAAGGAAACAACATCACTAAGAAAAACAGCCGCCAGGATGCCTACTGGAACAGAAAAAATCAGCGATGCCACTGTTACATAAACGGAACCTGCTATTAAAGCCAGGGCTCCAAATTTAGGCTCTTGTGCCTCCGGATACCAGCCGGTCTCGGTGAGGAATTCCACTAAGCTAAACTTAGTCAAAAACCCAAATGCTTCGCGGATAACAAAAAAGAATATAAGCAAGACGGCCAGAACAGAACTGCATGTAATTAAAAAAAGGACTGCTCTTCCCAGACAAGAACCTATATAGCCTTTCAGGTCCTCATGGGGTGTAAGTGCCAGTGGCCGATATACCTCGGCCGCCGGCTCTATTGCTATATTTAACTTCCCTTGACTCATTTGTAAATCCGTCAATCAAATACAAAAAGAGGAAGATTCTTACTCACGAAAGCATTAATAATTTGTTAATGGGACAAATCCCTTCTCTTCAATCAGTTCCTGGCCTCTCTCGGTAAGATAGAAAGTACAGAACTTATGTATCATTGAACCGAGTTTGGGATAGCCGTTCGTAAACATAAACAATGGCCGGGTAACAGGATAAACACCGCTGGCGATTGTCTTTCTGCTCGGCATGACCCCATCTATCTCCAGAGCTTTCACGTTGGAATCTACAAAACCAAGACCAACATAACCGATAGCACCTCTTGTTGTCCTGACTCTGGCGTGTGCCTGCGGATTGGCATTAACGTATTCGATATGCGATGCCATTTCCTGCTTTTCCATTACAAGATTGTGGAAAGTCTCGTAAGTTCCGGAGGAGGTATCACGGCTTACCACTACAATGGGCATATTCGTGCCGCCAACTTGCTTCCAGTTCTTTACCTTACCAGTATAGATATCACGCACCTGGGCTTTGGTTAGTTTCTCAACAGGATTGGATGGATGCACAACAACACAAACACCATCCATAGCCACTGCATGAGCTACCGGGAAGATGCCTTTGCTGACAGCAGTTTCAAACTCCTTGGCCTTCATGAAGCGGCTCATATTTGCAATGTCGCATCGACCGTCCAGCAAAGCTGCAGCTCCGTCACCGCTGCCGGTTTTCTTCACCGTGATTTGCAAATCGGGATATATACTCTTAAAGTATTCGGCGAATGCATCGGCGATAGGCCCTACGGTGGTTGAACCTTCGATCTGTAAAGTTTCCGCTGATACTGAGCTTCCAATCAGAAGCATAATTACTGTTAAACTATAAACAATCTGTCTCATTCTACATATCTCCTAACTATTTATTAATTACTACTTTACATTTGTTACGGCTGTGTTAAGAATTTGTTAATATTTTGTTAATTGTCCCGAATTCGAGATTAAAACTTGAAAACAAGGTTGCCCTGAAGCAATTGGTATTCGTCTTCTGTACTGCTGGCATTTTTCTCATTCATATAATAAAGAACACCCGCCTGCACGTTTTTTGCTAATTGGTACGTGAAGCCCAGCACATGGCCTTTACCGTCAGTACCACCGTCGATAAAATCGGAATCATTCAGGCCGCCAACCACAGCATCCTTTTCAACTTCCCTGTAGTTGTACGAGACTTCCCAGGAACCAGGCTCCTTGGCCTTATTGTACCTCGTTCCAATACTCCAAGCGGTATCTTCGGAATTGCTTGCGGCTACGTTATTCACATATGAGCCATATACAGCCGCCGGGACTTCACCAATCATGAAACCGTATTCGCCGAAGCCTTCCAAAACATTGTAATCATTATCATAAATACCTCCTGTAGTGCTGTTGCCTTTTGAGCTGATACCGGCCAAAGCCTTGCCTTTAATATTGCCAAAATCATAGTAGCTGATACCGCCAAGAATGTGGCTGTCACTGGAAAGCTTATGATTCAATAACCCCTGAATACCGAAAATACCGGTATCGGCATCGGTGCTTCTTTCGCTGAGCCAATAGGCGCCGCCGGTCAATTGAGCACTTGTAGAATCGTCCAGAATCCACTCATAGACTGCCGCACCACCTTCCGGGCTAATATCGGTATCGAAAATGACCTGGTTCTTGCCCACCAGATAAAAAGGATTACTCATTTTACCGGCCATGATATTTAAGCCGGGCATTGCTTCGGGGTGATAATCGGCGTAAGCTTGATCCAGCCAGATTTCCTTGCTGCTGAAAGAATCACTATCGGAGTCGCCGAGAGTTTGATTAGTTGACGTTGGAGAATCACTGCTGCCCGAAGCAAGCCTGAAAACCGTATCCCATTCATCGTTTACCTTGGCCTCCATTTTCAATCTTGCCCGAATCCTGTTTCTGTCTCTTGTAGTTGTTGCCGTATCGTCATCGATACTATCGTGTCTGTATCTAAAATCACCACTCCATTTTATGTTCTCAATCCACTTGATACTGTCCGGCAAAGCAGGGGCAGGGGC
>CAZIAN010000541.1:0-3471 GCA_964537355.1 uncultured Pirellulales bacterium
ATAACTGCCTCATTCTAATTCACACCCAAGTAGGGGCAATGAACAGTTAGTCTTTTTTGCGGCATTCAGACATTACCAATTCTTCGGTCTGCGTTTTTTGCTTCCCATTCTGCCATTCTCCGCAATAACCGGTTTCATGGACCTCAGGAATGCGGTATAAAGTTGCTGAATTGCCCTGTTCATCCACAACGCTAGCTTGTGGCGGATAGCGGTGGCAATAGCCTTTTGAGCCGCTCTTGGAGAAAAATTTACAGCTTTGACATTGCTTTTTTGTATTATCCATTTCCAGCCTCATCTTCTTAAGACTTTATCTTTACCTTTATATTCCTACGATGCTTTTTCCAGTTTTCTGTTTTTCCGACCGAGCAGGGACTGGTGGGTTCATATTCTCCAATATATTTTTTATTTAATAGCGCCGCTATATCAGAAGCAGAAATATTCGATGGCGCGGACTTCAATACCTCAGCGACCTGTTTGCTCAGCACACCATCCGGGCGTTTTTTTAATGTTTCTATCTGCTCCTTGATTTCTTCTGTTTGCTTCTGTTGTGATGAGAGTTCCCTTGTACGTCTTATTAATTGCCTAAGACGTTCTACCGATGGGACTGCGGCCGTGTCGAAAAAATTAACGCACCAGAATCCAAGGTCGTGACTTTTCTCTATTTTGTCCTTATCCCTTTCAACCTGCTGCATAAATTTGACGCTTCGCAAAAAGCTGTTCCATACCTCTTTCAGCGGGCCGACCATCTCTGGCATAAATACTTTGAAGGTATCCAGAATATCGTCGAACCGTCTTTGGTGTTCCGCATCTTTGAAAAATTTCATAACGTAGAAATCCGAGAACCAGTCCGAAACCCACTTTTTGCGGAAAGCTTTGGTGGTATGCTTGAATCTATCTCTTTGCTCTTGGAGCCACTGCTCCAAATTATCGGCAATTATCTCCAGTGATTCGACTGAACTGGCTAATCCGTCTTTTTTGATTTCATTATTGTTCATATCCTTTTTCATATCTACATCTCCTTGTATTAAGAAACACCGACCATCACAAAAGGACAACAGCAATTTTTCTGTCAGCTAAAATAGCCGGCGTTATTATAATCTTCTGTCAGACTCATATTCACATGACTCCTACAGTTAAAGTTTAAGTAATATGCTGCAGGAAGCAAAGATGCGGAGTAAAAAATATTTGCACAGAAAAGCCTTTTTTTGGCTTAATATCGCGGCTTTTGCGTCAGATTTATATAGGCACTTCGATGATTTCCGCTCTGAATGACAGTTTTTGAGACCTCAAAACAAAGTATATTGTTAATTGGGTGCTCCGATAAAAAAGGCCTTAATAGCAATAACACGAGCAGTAAAATCTCTTGTTTTATTAAAAATGCGGGAAATCCCGGCTTTTTGGGATGATAAAAAATCCGGGATTCCCCCTTCTTTTCGGGGAGAAAAACCCTGTTGCGAACTGTTTTAGGGCATCATTTTTGCCGATGTAAGCAGGAGACATAAGCCAAAGATGCTGAAAAGGGCCAAAGACCTTGTTTCATAGGGCTGCAATGTGCATTTGCAGAGTATTCGAAGAAATATTGTTTACTGATTATCAACATCTGAAAAGCAAATAAAGGTAAGGTGAAAAATGGCGGACTGGAAAGAAAAATTGACCGATCTGTTTGAAAAACAATCCGGGAAAAAACAAAATCAAAAGATAAAGCCCGATGCTGCCACAAAAAAACTTCAACAAAAAGGAAATGAATTTCTGTGTTCTGTAGTTGATCCGGCTTTACGGGATTTGGCCGCGGAACTCTATAAATATGAAAGAAAAGCCTGTACTTTCGGAGGAAGTAAACTTTCCAGAGAGCTGGAGGTTCGCTTTCAAAACAGAGTAGAATTCCGATATGTTATGAACATATATACCGGGGCTATTAAGACCACAGTGCATACCAGTTATCTGGCACGATATCAAAGTGGTCGTGAGGAACAAGGTGAAGCGATGATAATGAAGGATGGCAAACAAGCCGATATAGCCGACATTACCAAAGATGACATTATCGACGATTTCATGAAGCAATATATAGTACGGGAATCACACTGTTCGTGTTAATACCACCGGCCGGCCCGGCGGAAGGGGACGACTGGTTTCTTTTGAAATCTAATCTTAACGAAGGCGAGTAAATCACGTTGTAACGAAAGACCCCCTGCTTTGCAGAGGAGAGGATTGAACAAAGCAGGGGCCTGTTAGAGGAGAGGGTAGAGTAGAGCAGGAATTCAAGTATCAGCTTATATTCAACACGTCTTACGGCCTCCTTCCATGGAATAGCAATCATCAAATACTATAACTATGTGCCACCGTTCGTATCGAATGTAACGTTTTTTTCGAACGTAATGATTTTTCCGGCTACCATTCAGGCTGGGCCAGTGCATATCGAGAAGCTCTCTATTTTCTTGCCTGGGCTGCAATAATTTGGCATATTGATGTTGATATACACACGTTTAGAGCCGAGGAGGCGGCTTTTGCAGTTGTGCAGTCCGGCATTGGATGGCGAAAAAGTCGGGATTAAATGTAATTCGGTGTTCGTAAAGGAGGCTACAAGAATGAGAAACAGAACTGTAAAAGTTTTCAGGCTTTTGCCGGGCCTGGCTGGTTTCATAGTTGCGAGCTGTCTTTTTGCGTTTGATGTATATGGTGAGGACTACTCCGGGACGCAGCGACCTGCAAAGGCAGAAAATCAAGCGGATTCCGGAGACAAACAAGGCAGCGAACTCTCACCTGTCGTGCAAATGCAGTTTATGAGGCCTGGGCAGTTGGAAGCGGCCGGGCGGAAGTTTCCCGTGGCTTATGTCCCATTCGGCTGTATTGAGTGGCATGGCCGACATCTGCCGCTTGGCACCGACGCACTGAAGGCTCACGGTATTCTCGTCAAGTGTGCGGAAAAATTCGGGGGAGTAGTATATCCTCCGGTGTACTTTCACAGTGGGTTCAATCGAGACCATCTTGTGCCGGTGATAACCGACCTTTTCCAGCGCCTTAAATCCTCGGGCTTTCGTGTAATCATAGGAGTATCGGGCCATAATGTTCAGCAGCAAATCGACATGTTTAATAAGGCGCTTGAGCCTGTGGTGGCGGACGGCAGCGTTAGAGGAATCGGACTTTGGGAGATTACGCTTAGCCGGGGGCCAGAATCGAATACCGACCATGCCGCCAAATGGGAAACATCGGATATGATGTTCTTTTATCCCGGGCTGGTGGACTTGTCTGAACTGGAGACCGGCCCTCTTGCTCCTAATATGAAGCCACCCGACGGGATTGGCGGACTGGACCCACGCAAGCACGCATCATCCGAAGTGGGCGAAAGGAACGTTGATTTGGCTGCCGAGGCCATCGGTAAAAAAGCCGCCGAACTGCTCGAATCGCTGCCGAAAGACCAAAGAGAATTCAGGCTCAAATCTGTCAGCCCCGGACACTGGTGGATGATCTGAG
>CAZIAN010000542.1:0-3471 GCA_964537355.1 uncultured Pirellulales bacterium
CTCATACTGGAAAGCCTGCCTAAGCCGATTAATTACAGCGGCAAAATGCCTCCGATAAGCTTTGGCGGAACCTACACACTGGAACGCATCGTTGGAACCGTTCCTGTCGAAGATGATGGCTCGGCTTATATGGAAGTACCCGCTATGCGGAGCTTGTTTTTTGTCGCTCTGGATGAAAACAACAATTCCGTCAAACGCATGCACAGCTTCCTGGTAGTGTTGCCGGGCGAAACGACCAGTTGCGTGGGCTGCCACGAACAGCGGCAGAAATCTCCATCCTCTCCGATGACCGCCTCGCTGCAGGCGCTCCGGCGTCCGCCGAGTCGGGTTGTGCCTGTTGCGGGCATCCCGGATGTGTTTGATTATCCCCGTGACATCCAGCCGATTTTTGACAAACACTGCGTCTCATGCCACGACTACGACCGGCGTGAAGGACGAGTAATACTAACAGGCGACCACGGACCGATTTTTTCCCACAGCTACTATACCCTTACAGCCAGGCAGTTGTTTTCCGATGGACGCGACCGATTACAGACCAACCTGCCCCCGCGTTCGGTCGGCACTTCCGCTAGCCCCATAATGAAAATGCTCGACGGTAGCCATTACGGCGCTACCCTTACTCAGCATGAACAGGACATGATTCGCTATTGGATTGAGTCGGCCGCGCCCTATCCGGGCACTTATGCGGCACTCGGTACCGGTATGATTGGCGGTTTTCCAAAGAGCGTACTTGAAACCAGCGACCGCAAATGGCCCAGCTCCATCGCCGCGGCCGAGGCAATCCAGAGACGCTGCAAAAGCTGTCACGACAGCTCACTACCGATGCCTCAGTATATATCCGACAATCTGGAACTCATACTGTCAAATCCCGATCCGAATGATATCCGCATACAATTTTCACGGCACCTTATGTTTAATCTTTCTCGACCCGAAAAATCGCTTATTTTACTTTCGCCGCTGGCCGCCGATGCAGGAGGTTATGGTCTGTGCAAACAGCGAAATGAAGATGGAAGTTTCGGCCAATCCGTAATCGTTTTCGCCGATGCAAACGATCCGGATTATCAAAAAATTCTTGCTCTATGTAACGATGGGAAGCAGCGGCTTGAGCAAATCAAACGCTTTGACATGCCCGGCTTTCGACCGACGCAGGGTTACATTCGTGAAATGAAAAAATATGGCCTGCTCCCGCGCAACCTTCCTGAAGACGCCTTAATCGATGTGTATGCGACCGACCGTGCATATTGGCGCTCACTCTGGTGGCAGCCAACGGTAACAGCCCGAAGCGAGCACGCAACGCCGTAGAGCTATTCGTCAATAAAATCAAAGTTATGTTTGATAATGACACTTTCTTTTAAGGAGAAAAAAAATGTCAGATGCTCAAATCTTTCAAATCATTTCAATCGTTTACATCGCTGTCGGCATCGGGATCTTTATCAATCCCGGCTTCTATAAAAAACTATTTGAGGACTTCATCGAAAACGCCGCCGTCCTGTACTTTGGCGGAGTTATGGCTCTTGTTGTCGGCTACTTGATTTTGGCATTCCACAATACATGGACAATGGATTTGTCAGTCATCATAACCATAGTCGGATGGTTGGCTCTGATAAAGGGCATTTTGATTCTCATCCAACCAAAGATTATGATCGCACTGTCCAAAGCAATGGCACAAAAAGAAAGTATCTTGAAGATAGAGGCCATTGCGGTAATTATCCTGGGCCTGGCATTCTCGTTTCTCGGATTCTGCCCGAAAAGTCCAATCTAAACACCGACTTGGCGTTTAAGTGTGTTAAAACAATACGAAATGGGCTGTTGCCGAGGCCATTGTATTTTCAATCAATTTGTAGCAGCAGCAGTGGAAACTGCCTTTTCGTTGCACTTCTCCCGAAGTTATATCAAAAAAGCATACTAATATATAATCAAGGGATTTCTCTTGACGTGAAAGTGGCTGATTTGGTATAAATAATGTTAATGAAACTTGTGTCCGTGCATGAGGGTGTTTGCGGTTTCTGCCCCCCAAAGTCGCGGAATCATCGTTTTTTATTGAATAGTCATCGTTATCGTGACCTTTTTTGCAGGAGGATGTATTATGTTTCGAAAAATGAAGTTGTTTGTTGCCTTATTATTGGTATTAGGCATTTGCACAGATGCGGTTCTGGCGGAATTGATTGGCTATTGGCCGTTCGATGAAGGCAAGGGAACCGAAGCCGCCGACATCACGGGAAACGGAAATGATGGAACGTTAAATGGTGACGTAGAGTGGGTGCCCGGCTACAAGGACTCGGGCGTACGTTTCGACACGGCCGGTGAAAGAGTCGTCGTCGGCCCCCTCGATCCTACGGCAGGCACCGATGCCATGACCCTGGCCGCCTGGATCAACTGGGAAGGTGAGGGCCATACCATCGCTCAGCAGGGCATCATCGGCAAACGTTTGGGCTGGGATCCCGGCACCGGTGTCAAGTGGTTCTGGCAGACCAACCCAGCTGGCGATTTCTTGTTTCGAGCCGATAGTGCCAATGGTGGTGGTGGTGGCGGCTTGGGGTGGGGCAATGGACTTATCGCCCCCTATGCGAATGAGTGGATTCATGTGGCAGTGTCCTGGGACAATAGCGCCGTAGTACAATATATCAATGGCGAGGAAGTGTCATCCGGGAATATTAATTTTATAGATACTGCGGACGACACCCCTGTTACGATTGGTTGCGTTGATTCTACCAACAACGAAACGTTTGTCGGCTCCATCGACGAGGTGCGTATCTATAACCATGCCCTGACACCGGCTGAGATTCAGACTATTATGTTAGGTATATTTCCAACTGCCTTTAAACCCTATCCGTCTGATGGTGCCATTCATCAGGATACATGGGTAAGCCTTTCATGGGAACCGGGAACGTCAGCCGCTTCCCACGATGCCTACTTCGGTGATAATTTTAACGATGTGGATGCCGGCGCTGAAAGCACGTTCCAAGGCAACCAAGCAGCAGAATTTCTTGTTGTCGGCTTCCCCGGATTCGCTTTTCCGGATGGTCTTGTTCCGGGTACGACTTATTACTGGCGAATCGATGAGGTTGAGGCTGACGGCACTACTAAACACAAAGGTGCTGTTTGGAGTTTTATGGTACCGCCCAAAACGGCCTATGCCCCCGACCCGGCTGATGGTGCCGAGTCTGTAGATGTCGATGGGGAGCTTAGCTGGACACCGGGTTTTGGTGCGAAATTGCACTATGTATATTTTGGCGACAATTTTGACGATGTTAATAATGCAACCGGCGCTCTTCCTAATGGAACTACGGATTATAGTCCCGGTACACTTACAATGGCCAAGACTTATTACTGGCGGGTCGATGAGTTCGATATTGTCGAAACACATAAAGGCGATGTCTGGAGCTTCATAACTGAAGGAGCTGTCGCAAATCCCAATCCGGCCAAAGGCGCCGTAGATGTATCACAGACATCGATTCTTACCTGGACACC
>CAZIAN010000543.1:0-3470 GCA_964537355.1 uncultured Pirellulales bacterium
CTTTGGGGGTAGTTGTAACCACTAGGTTGCAAGTTCGAGTCTTGCCCGGGGAGTGAAAAAGCTCGGCTTTGTGGCCGAGCTTTTTCATTCTGAGCGAGTCTTCTGCCTCGACTTTGTCGAGGCAGAAGATGAGTCGAAGGACAAAATCACTTATCCCGCATAGACTCAGGTGCAGTTAACATCTTTGTCTGTGCGGGATTTTTCTTTGTGAAGGGTTTTCTCTTACATAGGCGAAGGAATAAACTATGTTCAAACGTCAGGCGGTTGTACCTGACCAAACCACCCAAAGAAAATGCCTTAAGTTGTCCGGAATGCTCTGAAGACAAACAGGCCCCAACTACGAAATGGACCAGCTCCAGATGGACCCGTTTCAGCCGGCCGCTGAGGTTATTCTTTAGGCGGTTCAGGATTAGCCGGCAGAAAGGCGAACGGCTGAGCAGGCTCAAACTTGCCGGCCGCGTTGCCGGAATATATCCGGCCTCCGGCCACGGTGAGCTTCCTTACTCCTGTGCCTTCCTCCAGGTTAATCTCCGAAAGTGGTACCCAGAATATGTTGGGGCTGGTAGCTGAATCAAAGTAATAGACTTTGTTCTTATGGTCCGCAACACTGCGCCATATCGTCGACGAGATGTTAGGCTGCCCGGGTGTCGTAATGCCAAGCGGTACACTGACGCTGCGAATCACGCTTAGTACGCTGAGCGCGGCCTGCCTCTCATAGCTCTCACCAGGCACTGCTTTGATGTAGTTTTTATCCGTGGTCTTCGGGATCGCGTTGATAAGAAAAGAAGCCCGGGCAAATCGATCGGCCGCCCGGTTCGTCCCCGGCAGAAAAGTCAGGCCGCCTATTTTCGCCCAGTATTCATTCAACGCGAGCTGCTGGTCATATACCGGGGAGTTCGTCATTACCTGGTACTGCTTGCCGTGGTGGATGACGAGTTTGCCCGCGATGTATTCGAAAATCGCCGAGTCGCCGGTAGCGTCCGAAATTGCAAGATGCAGCTGGGCGGCATGTCCATTGGGAAAATTCGGCGCGATCAAACGAAACGGCTCCTCGCGCAGGGCCTCAACGGCCGCGGCCACAGTGGCGAAGTTGTCCAGCACATACTGGGTCCAGATAGAGATCGAAAGGGGAGGCTTGCTGTCGGGGGTTCCATAGTTCGACTCGGCCAGGTAGAGCAGATTGGCGACCAGCCCCGCCTCGTTCATCCCGTCCGCCGTGCCGATTTCATAACCGGAGGCGATCACACTCCCATACCGGGAAGTCCACTTCGGTGAGTTCGGGCCGGCGGCGCCGTCACGCTTCATGCCGCGCGGAAAAACCCAGAGATTGGTTTGCATCTCCTCGGCCCAGTCCATCGATCGCCCGGTAATGACGGTCCCGTTTTGTCCAAGATAGACCGCACGGGTGCATGCGTCGGCGTCCTGAATGGAAGTGATCATCACGGCCGCAGCTGCCAATGCAGCATAAAGGGCGTAATTAATCTTATTGCATTTCATCTTAATCTCCTCGGTCATTAAAAACTTTTTTCAAGGATGCCGTCAGCCGCCAGCAAAGACGGAGATATTACCTGAGTGGCCCCAATACTTAAAGCCTTGGCTATGTTGTCTTCATTTTCAATTCTCAGTATAATACTTTTCGGCTTGTTTTTCCCTTTCAATACTTCGTTTACTGTGATGCCCGTTAAAATATTATCAGCGTCACTTTCATAAAGTGATATTACAGCGTCCGCCTCAGAAATACTGGCATCCTTAAGAATATCTGAATCAGTTCCATTCCCAACGACCACATTATATCCGAGTTTTTCCGCGACAGGATGGCTGCGGTCAACATTGTCAATGATAATAAAGGGAATTTTCCTGGTTGCTAATTTTTGGATTAAAACTTTCGTCAGTGTCGTGTAACCACACAGGACTACATGATTGTTCATTTTTCTTACCCCCTTCACTATTTTCAATACTTTCTGCATCTTATCTTCTATAACCGGTAAAACAACGACGGTAAGAGCAGTCGCAAATGTTCCCAGTCCGATTAATACCATTGTTGTTACGAAAATTCTGGCAGTTTGAGTTATCGGGGTGATGTCTCCGTAACCAATGGTACTGTAGGTAATCAAAGTGAAATAAACTGAATCGCCCCATGTTTTCAGGCCGTTAAACTGATCTTTGATAAGATAGCTTCCCACGATACCGTATAAAAAAGAAAGCGCGACTGAGATAAACACCAGGATTTGATAATAACTAAAACGATTAGGTTGGCTTTTTACATTAAAAATCCGGTATGACGCCAGTAAGAGTAAAACAACAACGATGTAAGCTATTGTTATTTCGTTAAAATGGCTGCTTATCCATACGTTGCTTGCTATCATTAAAACCAAAAGTATAACACTGAAATACCATGTCTTTCTCTTCCTGTAATACAGCCCTTTTCCCAGAATAATCAAGGCATATCCCAGCAGTATCTGTAAGCCGCAGTTTATATGATCTCCCGGTCTCAGGGTATAATGTTGTGTCACTTCTGATATTTCAGGAATAAACACCCCCTTGATAATGGGGAGAATCGCCGAAAAAACAGCCAGGAGCCCGTTGAAAGACAGAATTATTGCAAATGCTAAGGGGAGATACGTATTTTTAAATTTAGAACTATAGTTCATTACCACTCCTTCGATGTCCTATCCCCGTTATAGTCCCCCGGAGCAGGGCGATCACCTCTTAATCTCTATAGGTTTATCAAATATATTCACGCCGCCTTTTACACCAAAGTCTAACGATTGAACAGGATACGCTATTGTAATATTCTCTTGTTCAAATCGTTTTTTGATCCGCATAATTGCCTCACTCATCGCATTCAAATAGTCAGTTTGTTTCGAAAATTCAATCCAAAACCGGACTTCAAAATGATAGGCATAGCTTCCAATGCTCGTAAAATAAAAGTCAATATCTTCAGACTTACTCAAAGATTGTATTTTACCAACCTCTTCAATAGCCACCCTTTTGACTGCCTCCAAATCGTCTCCATGCGAAACGCCGCTCTGAAGAATTACACGTCGTTTTTTAAAAGCGGAATAATTGGTAAACGCGCTTTTATAAATCAGTTGATTAGGCACGAATACCTCCTGCCCGCTGATATTCTTTAGGGATGTCGTGATCCATCCTATTTCATTTACTGTCCCGAATTTACCATCGATATTTACCCAATCGTCATCTTTAAACGGTTTTTGAAGATTCACCAATATCCCGGCAAACATATTTGACGCTATGTCTTTAAACGCAAAACCCGCGACAATACCAATAATACCCGCTCCCGCCAGTACCTTTGTTAAATAGCTTTCCAATCCTATAATCTCTAACGCAAAAATTATTCCCGAAGCCACTATTACTACATATAGTATTAATGATATTACCTTTGCCAAATCTGTTTGTTTTTTCAGTATTCTGGTATAAAGCTTTAGTGAATAGCTCCGGATGATTTT
>CAZIAN010000544.1:0-3461 GCA_964537355.1 uncultured Pirellulales bacterium
TGCCAGCTTCGTTCAGCTCGAGTTTCTTTCCAGCACGGGCACAGAGGTTACCGAGCTGGATGTTCGCGGCCATTGGGCCGGAGTAGCTATAATTGGACTGACTGAATTCCCGCGGCTTCTCGCCTCTACAGGCCATAAGGAACTCCTCGTGATGTCCGGGAGAACGCTCAAGCAGTTGCGGTGGATCGCCAAACTTCGCGTGCCTCTCCAGTGGGAGCAATCGCACGGTTCCCCAATAATCACCTTCAACCAGCATCTTGCCCTTGGTGCCGTACAACAGATTTCCGGTTCTCGGCAGCCTCATTTTGCGGCCTTTCATTGCGAGTTCCTCGGGAGCCTCCGGCATGTAAGGTGTTCCGTCAGCTTTGTTGCCCTCGTACCAGTAGGTGGTAAAACCCGGGCGATCCTTGGTCGCCCGGTAGGTCGACTTCACGATCATCCCTTTCGGCCATTGGTCCCCAACCTCACCGTTCATTTCAAACGGCTCGGCAGTGGCCGCATAGCCTGGACTCATGATTGCGTAGATTCCATCGGTAGTATGACAGGCCATGTCACCCAGGGCGCCTGACCCGAAATCGACGATGCCGCGCCAGGCAAATGGATGATAAATGGATTGCCCAACGTGTCGTTTCTCAATCTCCCCACCAGCGCGGTATTTGGCAATAAAAGGCCGCATAGCCGCCGGGCCGATCCACGCCTCCCAATCCAGAGTCTCCGGAACCGGATCGGAATAGGCGGGGCGCTTGTACCCTTGGGGCCAGACGGGACGGTTCGTCCAAGTGTGAAATTCCTTGATATCGCCGATGGCGCCAGCCTTGACGTATTCGTATGCAATGCGCCAACCTTTGCCGGCATGGCCCTGGTTGCCCATCTGGGTCACGACCTTGGTATTCCTGGCGTAGGCTGCTGCCAGCAACTGCGCCTCGCGAACCGACCAGGTCAGCGGCTTCTCGGTGTAGCAGTGAATGCCCATAGAAACGGCGGTCATAGACGGGGCAAAATGGCTGTGATCCGGAGTCGCTACGAAAACCACATCGAGTTCTTTGGCATGGTTTTCGAAGACTTTCCGCCAATCCGTGTATCCTGGAACCTTCTCCCATCCTTTCTTGCCGCGGACACCGTCCCACCGGGTTTTATCGACCTCGGCGAAGGCAACACACTGAAGGCCAGCCTCATGGCATACACCTGTATGGGCCCCGGCCCGTCCGCTGGCAGCGATAAATCCCACCTGGAGTTTTTCGTTAAGCCCCTGTGCCCGGATGAGGCTCGGGAAACCGATAGAGAATGCCGCCCCAGCGGCAGCGGTACGTTTGATAAACTGACGACGTGAAATGTTTGACATGATCATAGCTCCTTAACTTTTAGTGAATAAAAAAATCGACTCTTATTCTAATAGTATCCAATGGGTTGCCGGCCCGAAAACAGCCTTGTTTGATGTGGTATATGATTCAAATATCCTGCTCATAAGTGCCAAACCAATCAACGCCTCCCGTTCCTTAGCTCTTCGGGCACATTTATTCATACAGTGCTCAAAGGGCAATATCTAATCAATTGCCAATTCGGTTACTTATTCTATCCTTTTTATCCAAGGCATGCAAGGTCTATTTTTCAGAACAATAAGCAATTTATTGTTCCTTTTTAACAGTTTCAACCTCCTGTTTCACATCGTCCAGCAGTTTCCACCAATCCATGTAATGCGTGCGGGAAAAAAGTTGGGGGCGATATTGTTTGGTTGCTACAGATGCATAGGCCTGCCATTGCTCAACCGCATTAGTCAGGTGGTCAACGGCACGCTGGTGATTGGCTGTACGTTGGGAATCTGCCCGGAATACGGCCAGCTCAGCAGCACCGCGAATTTTGTCTGCATAGTAACGTCCTAAACAGGCCATAGCTTCGGCATCTGCCAACGTAGCCCTTAGCTCTTTATTACCGGCTTTTTTACTTAGTCTTTTTATACCCTGCAGCGTCCTTTTAGCCATTGCATCCAGATTGTCGGCAACTTCCATTGGTGTGATGCCGTCAGGCGCCTTATTCTCAATAATGGCGGCTGCATACTCCTGTACGGAAAGGATGCCTGAACCTTTGAGCGGAGGATGCTCGAAGAACTGCTCGGCAGGCAGGAATCCCTGATTAAAATTACACGCCTCGGGAGAAAACTGAAAATCATTGACCCTAAAAAAGAAATTATTGACCAACGGCACAATCTGAGAGGCAGCAGCCCATGTATCATAGAGAAGCTCGGCATTGGCCCCTGGGAAATGATTCGCCAATCTTTGCTCAAAATAATCGCGGTTAAGGGTCAGGTCATATCCCAACCGTCCCCATAGCATAAAACGATACCAGTGTTTACACACCTCCAGCTCACCGGATAATTCGGGGTCCTTACTCACAAATTCGCGACCGAACACGAAACCGTCCGGTCCCATATAAAAGCCAGCTTCATAGCGCATCAGGTCACGCGGGACATTTTGTAAAAATTCCCGCACATAATCCGCATCTCCCCAACGGAATATAAAGATGTCATCGTTACGCAAATTCAACCAGCATGGTACCTTGTGCTCTTCGAGAAGCTTACGGTACTCAAAATCGAGATACGGTGAGGTTGTGGTGGAATAAAGACGCGCACGTGCATACTTATGTCCCGTATTGAAAGGACCGTCAAAATCCTTAAAGGCCGCTGTAATCCTGTCCAGGTTTGCCTGGTGCTGGCGAAAGATAAAACGCAGCTTACGCTCGGGATTTGCCTGCTTTGCATCCATTACGCCCTGTCCATAGGTGCGCCAGAGCCATTGTTCAATACCACCAACATTCTTGACTCTCTGATTGTTTACATGCTCGCCCGCTGTTACGCCAATACCGTCCACCTGGGGATAGGTCTTTAAGAATTCCCCGATACAGTAGCGCATATATTCGATGGTCTTTTCATTATCCGGCATATCATCGATCCCATGCCTTCCCTTGGCACCAAAGGTATAGATGTTCCAATGAAAGATATAAATCTCAATGCCGCGAGCCTCAGCCAGATTAAACACGCGATTCCAAAAGGCAATCTTCTCATCCAAAGAAATCTTTTTAACCACCTTGAAGCTGGAAGGGTCATATATATCCAGTTTATCAAAATGGCGATCGGTTTTCGTATCGACGGTTTCTTTTATAACACAGACATCGTCGTAACCAATATCAGGATACTTGTCCAGCTTGACCAGACCCGGATAAGGATGCGTTGTCCAGAGGGTCAGCACGTTATAACGATTGCGCGCCATGGTATTTAGGAACTCCTGCCAGAAATCAAATTCCCACATGACCGGAATATTTTTCTGGGCAGCGGTCCCCGTGTCGTCATAGCTGGGCGCACGCCCGTCAAAGGGAATATTGAATTTGAGTCCCCGCCGAAAGATATAAGGCTTGCGTGCCTTTTCCTTTACGTCTTTTAGTCCATCTCCCAGGGTCACCATTTCCGC
>CAZIAN010000545.1:0-3461 GCA_964537355.1 uncultured Pirellulales bacterium
TGATGTTCCTGCTTATTGGAACATCCATGGTTGATGCTCAGGATATTGTCAATCTGTTTGACAATCCCGGCTTCGAAGAGGGCGAGGGGACGGATGTGCAGGACATTCCCGGATGGCAGCTATACAAGCAAGAGGAAGCAACTGGGCTTCTCACCATTGATACCGAACAAGCCGTCGAAGGCAGGCAGTGTGTCTTAATTGAGGTCACCGGCGTTCCGGCGGGAGGATCGTGGAATCTGCGGTTCGATCACACGCGGAGATTCAGCGTCGTGCAGGGCACGACTTACACGATGTCCTTCTGGCTGAAAGGAGACGCTGGGCCGATCACGCTTTCGGCATCTCGCGCCGAACAGAATGACGCAGGCCAGTGGGGTAATCTGGCGCAAGAAGTCGTCAACCCCACTGATGAGTGGCAGGAGTATCACCTGACGTTTGAATCCCCTGAGGATAGGTTGGTCATGTGGCAACTCCTGATCTCCAATCCGGACCAGACGTACTATGTCGATCATGCCCGCTGTTATGAGGGAGAGTATGTGCCAGGCAGGATAGGACAACTGGCACAGGCCTATAATCCCGTCCCGGAAGATGGTACCCTGCATCCTGATACGTGGGTGAACATTTCCTGGGAGTCGGGAGATAAGGCAGTTTCGCATGATGTGTACTTCAGCGACAATTATGACCTTGTGCAGGACGGCGCCGCTGAAGCATTCCAGGGCAACCAGGGCGAGAATTTTTTCGTTGCGGGCTTTCCCGGATTTCCATTTCCGGATGGCCTTGTTAATGGCACGACATATTACTGGCGGATTGATGAGGTCAATGACACCGAGCCGAATAGTCCGTGGAAAGGCTCTGTCTGGAGCTTTAGTATTCCTCCCAAAACCGCATATGCACCGGTCCCGGCTGATACCGGCGAGCAAGTATATCCGGAAACAAGGCTGAGATGGACGGGAGGTTTTGGTTCGAAAGTGCACACCGTGTACTTCGGAGACAATTTTGACGATGTGAACAATGCAACAGGCGGTCAACCACAAGGAGCTACTATATACGATCCCGGCCCGCTTGAACTGGCCAAGACTTACTACTGGCGGGTAGATGAGTTTGATATTATTGAAACGCATAAAGGCAATGTCTGGAGCTTTACAACCGAAGGCGCCGTCGGAAACCCGAATCCGGCCAATAGTGCTGTGGATGTGGATCAAACACAGATTATTACCTGGTCGCCGAGCGTCTTTGCCGCTTCACATGAGGTCTATTTCGGCACTGATAAAGATTTAGTGAAAAATGCCGATACCGGCTCGCCTGAGTATAAAGGCACCAGGACCCTTGGTGCTGAGACTTATGATCCTGGAAAACTCAAGCTGAACACCACGTACTACTGGCGTATTGATGAAGTCAATAGTCCCAATCCGGACAGTCCGTGGCCGGGCCTTCTCTGGAGCTTCACTACGTCAGACTTCCTTGTCATCGATGATATGGAGAGCTACAACGACCTTGATGAAGGCGAAGTCGGAAGCAACAGAATATATCTTGTCTGGGTGGACGGATTCGACAACCCGGCCGTAAACGGCTCTATCGTTGGTCACGCTAATTCTCCTTTTGCAGAGCAGACCATCGTTCACAGTGGCAATCAATCCATGCCGATGTCCTATGATAACGCTGTAGGCAAATCCGAAGCAACTTTCACGCTGACTTATCCGCGTGACTGGACCGAGGATGGCGTCAGCATTTTATCTATCTGGTTCAGGGGCGATTCAGCTAACGCCGCTGAGCAGATGTACGTTGCACTCAATGGCACCGCGGCTGTCAATCATGATAATCCGGATGCAGCAAAGATTCGTTCCTGGACTGAATGGACTATCGATCTGACACGCTTTGCAGATCAGGGAGTAGACCTTACCAATGTAAATACGATGACCATTGGCTTTGGTAATAGGAACAATCCGACTGCCGGCGGTGCAGGTATGATGTACATCGATGACATTCGTTTGTATGCTCCGTAATATGTAGCAGTTGATTGTGTCGTTCAGATAAGAGATTCGTATTAGTTTGGGACCTATGCTGATTTATTCGGTACGGGTCCCTTTATTTTTCAACAATACCGTCAAAAGTATGATATCATTAATAAGTTTCTTCTCACCGTCTACTTAATCCGATCGCACACTAAAAATTCTCAAAAATTCTTACTATTTTCGCAAAAATTGACACTTTTTAGGACTCGATACAGCAAAATCTACATTTGTGATGACAAAATAGTGACAAGATGTCACCTGGAAATTGTGGTGTTTTTTAGCTCTTGAAAGAGGTGACTTAATCAAAGAATTCTGGCATATTCAGTTCATGAAAATTTGGGCCATCTTGGGGTAATCAGTGATGGCTCAAGCATATCAAGTCACTTATTATGTCACTCTATTTAGAAGTTACTTATCTGAATCCATTAGCTCTTTGAAGTGGGGGTGATTGCGTAAGGGATCCCAGACTGGGTTAAGTCGAAGCAAATAAACTGACAACTCCGACGGCATTGAGAGTAGATCCTTCAGTATGTAGATGGCCTCATCGTATTTGCTTACCATGACATAGATGCGAACCAGGTCTTCGAGATGCAACGTGCCATTACTGGCGTCCTTTTCTACAGGACGGTACTTGATCCCTAACTTTCCCTCCTCGATAGCGTCTTGCTCGCGGCCGCCCAGGCCCGCATAAGCCTTGCCCAACGCACTGTGAAAACGACAGTCATTCGGATCCTCCGAAACTTTCTCTTCCAGAATAGCCACAGCCGATTTATAGTATTTCTGCTCCAATTGCTCATTGCCCAAATACCCGTAGACTTCTGCCAGTCGCAGAACATTGGGAATAAACCAGACCATATCGTCATAATCTTGTGGTTTTGACAATAGCTTGTTCAGCGCTTCCCGATAATTCCTGCTGTAGATGTCGAGAGTGACATCCAAATCATGAAGCCGGAAAAAACTACCCACAGTTTCACTAATATTGAGCCGAGCGTCGTCCAGGATCGCTCGCGCCTTGTCAATATCGCCTCGCCAGAGTAGGTATATCTCAGCCTTGTTAACATAATTCCAGGCTTCGTCGGGAGCGAGCAATATGAGCCTGTCCAAGTGCCTCACTGCCTCATCGTACCTCCGTAGGAATCTCAGATTGTGCGCGAGGTCATTAAGAAGCCGGATGTTTGTAGGATCGAGCTCATAGGCCCTCTCGAGGTTGACCTGTGCATCCGCGAATTTTCCCTGCCGTTTTTGGACAAGACCGGTCCAGCGCAGTACCGAGGCATTTTCGGGAAGGCTCTTGCGGGCGATTTCGTACTGCTGCAACGCACGCTCAAAATCCAGATGACCCTGGTAGTAGTAACGGCCCAAAGCTATATGTGCTTCAGGCAAGTCAGGATCAAGTTCTAGGTTATGGGAGTTGTTTCTTACTCGAAAATCTTTCACGCCTGATCTTTCTCA
>CAZIAN010000546.1:0-3455 GCA_964537355.1 uncultured Pirellulales bacterium
AAAAACCATCTATATCATATTTTGTTCCACATTCTCCCCTTATATCAGGTTCATAACCATAATGTGCTTTTGAAGGATTGCCAACGGTGCCATTTGCCACACTACCACGGTAACCGAGTTCTGCCGTTGATTCAATTTCATGTAAATCTCCCTCGTACTTGCAAACCTCTTCTTGTATGGCTCGCCGTACTTCTGCCAATGTAGGCCTTTTCTTTTTCCAAATTGCACCACAAACAGGACATTTTTGCTCAACTTGTTCTTCCTGAGAGATATCAGGAGGAGCTACAACTTCCCCGATTTCTGTCATGTCTTATCACCATTATTTACATCATAATGTTCTTTTTGTTGTGGAAAAGCGGATCACCCATGCGACAGACGTTTTTACCTTCGAATTTTACGTCGAACGAGTACATCATAAATTCGCATTCACCCTTGGTGGAACTCGAGACTACGCCTCCTCCGGCGCTTCCGGCCTCGTCGCCGGTGGACATTGAATACTTGGCGCCCTTGACCATGGGCATCTTGCCGTCGGTTGTAACTTTTTTGGGCCCTTTAGTTGTATCGGACGCCTTACCGATATTCGGATATGGGATTGGTATCGGCCCACCTGGCGATGGCGTCTTGCAGACATCGGGAAAGGCTATACTCATTCCACCACTGCCCTTATGGGCGATACCCCTCATATTGGCAAAAGTTGTTTGTCACATAGGTCTCCTATCCTCATCTTATGGTGAACTTACCACCACAGCAGCTCGCTGACCCTGGTCCGATGAACAGTAAACAAGGGATGGGCTTCGTCGATACCCTTGCATCATACCCATTGCGGTTAGGCCTGTCAACAACAATCCACAGGCCGCCCCGGTATCACCGAAGCAGTCAGCCGGATGGTGTATGCCGTGCTCGGATTCAAAAGCGGCCTTATTTCTTAAATATGCCACCCCCCATTCTTTAGACCAGTGGTTTTCCCCGTTCATTGACGAATAGACTTCCTTGATAGGCTCTTTCAGGTTGCTTTCCTGTAACAGCTTTTCAATAGTAGTAGCCAGACCGTCACCCTTATATGGCTGTTCGCTGCCTATATGACCCTCTTCGAATCCTTCGGCAACTTCTGAAATGAGAGCCAAAGGTGCAAGCCCTGTCATCTCGGCCGCTTTCCGGCTTGCCAAGAGCAGAAATCCTGCTCCCTCCCCCGGTATGAAACCATCGAGGTTGGCAGATGACTTTACTCGTTTTTCAAGATCAAGCGTATCGAGCACAAACAGATAGCGAAATGTATCGATACCTCCGGCTATCATAAACCTAGTGTTTTCATCTTTAATCATCCTGACAGCCTTGCCAATTGCCTGAAGTCCACCGGCACGGCCTTTGAAGCTGCTGTAGCTTTTATCGGATTCGAAGGCTCCATCTGTTTGTTGGGCAAAATACCTGAGGAACTTTTGTGGGTCCAAAGGCAGAGTAGTCTCGATTTCCGGCAGAGCCAGGACGAGTCCACAGTGTTCGTTTATGGAAGCTATTGGCTTGATACACTCCAATAGAGACATTGTGCCAAGACGGAGCATGCGATTTTCACGGTATGTAAGTCCCTTTTCGTCAGCCAAAGTCGGTACTAATTCGGGCAAAGCTTCTTCCAATACTTCTGCAACAGTGAAGGGCTCAAATCGTTTGTCCAGCCAGGTGGTTTCTGCAAAGCGCGACGTTGCCGCCCGCACAGATGCTGCTGTCTCGGTAGCGGTAAGGCCGACTGCCGTCATCATCCCTTCGCTTACTATGACAACATCATTGTCGGCCATTTTTAAGTCTCCTCCGATCCTGATAACAGGTCCACTTCTACCTGGTTTACCTGAAGGGCCTTCTTGTCACATGGAAGTACCGTTCGCCATAAAAGACTCAGTCGAGACTCGTCAGGCTCGATAATCACCGTATCCAGATTGGGTGACCGAATGTGATTCTTATTGTCGAGCTGATAAGTAACCTTGAGCTGGTACTGTGGCAGATGAAATTGCAATAGACCTGATGGAGTAGCGCCCATTACCCGGACTTCTTCACCTCCCTTGAGGTATCCCGGGACCACCAGGTCGGGCGATGCCAACTGGAAGAAACGCGGGTCGAAGTCCTTTGGCAGGTAAGGCATTCGATGTTTCTGCCAATTCTCGTCGTAGGTGCCGGCATAGCTTTTTCGTGGCTCCCAGGATGAACAAACAGGCCCAAAGCAAACCGGTGTGGGTCTGTCCTTCCATGATGAGATCAATTGAGCAGGATTCTCAATATTGGGTAATTTCATTCCGTCTATTGTCTTATTACCGTTTTTTACACGAAAACCGAGACCAACCGGATTTCGTTCTTCCGTGAGGACCTTAGGTTCTTTGTCGTTGGTCTTATCGAAGCCGCCGAAAGCCCTTTCCCATATTAGCGACATCTTTTCGAAAGGTTGCGGTTCTGATATCTTTGAACTCAGAAGCCCAGCCTGCCACACACGGTCTCCGAAAATCCTGACAGTTTTGGTAATAGGCCCCACGTTGAGAGTAACATCAGTCTGGATGGCTGGTTTGCCTTGTGGTGCGTATGCAGTACCCTTCAAAAGAATGTCAGTTCCCGGCTTAATAAGGTTGAGGTCGGAGGGAACCTTGAGGCTGCTTTGACTCGGCTCGTCAATATATTGGTCTTCTTCGATAATCGGTATTTGCTCCTCGGCAAGAGTGACCTGCTGATCCAGGTTGAACGTGGCTTTTATAATGGTATATAGTGAGTCAATCCCGTCCGGATCCGGCATCAATAAAATTTTTGCTTTTAAGGGAGTATTGTTTGTTAACTGAAGCATGGCGACGGGACCTAATTATTCTTTACTTTACTTCCTTTGATGTTGACGTCCTTGGAAGCCTTTATATTTATTTTACCCGAGCCGGAGATGGTGATGTTCTTACCTTTTATCTGAATGGTTCCGTCTTTCTTCATGAGCAAACTAGCGTTACCAGTCATTAAAACGATCTTATTGCCGACATCGATGAGTAACTCTTTTCCGATGCTAAGTGTGTCTTTATCACCAATAGACTGCTTTCGGTTTTTTCCAACAGAAACATCGTCGTTCTTGCCGACACTTCCAGTGCGGTTATCAGTAATACTGATACTCTCATCCTTTCCAACGCTTTCAGTACGATTCTCTCCGATTGTAATACTCTCGTTGCGCTCGACAGTTTCAGTGCGGTCACGTTTGACGTTTGTAGTTTCATCGCGGTCTATAGTCTTTTGCCGGTCGTTTCCTACCCAATGGGTTTCGTTGTTTTCTACTTCAATGTTCCGGTCCTTTTGGGCGTGGACGAAAATCTCTTCGCTATCTTTCTTGTCCTCGAAGCGGATTTCATTAAAGCCGCCGCTGCCCTTGCTTGAATCGGACTTTAGGGTCGATTTGGTTTTTTCTGCTGGCAGGTTATACGGCGGCATAGCCTGGCCGTTATAAA
>CAZIAN010000547.1:0-3450 GCA_964537355.1 uncultured Pirellulales bacterium
GCCAGCTTGAGCACCTCGGCAATAGTAACGCAGCGGTTGTTAAGGTCGCCGCGATAACTATCATAACCTTTGTCATTCATCATATGCCCGACGCCCGCCTGGTGCTGGTAAAGCCCCGTCATCAACGAAGCCCTGGTCGGACAGCAGCGAGCTGTATTGTAGAACTGCGTGAAACGAACACCATCGGCGGCAAGTCTGTTCAAATTAGGCGTATTTATTTCGCCGCCGTAACAACCTATGTCCGAATATCCCATATCATCGGCCATAATTAGGACAATATTCGGGCGTTTTCGTGTAGCCGCAGCTAATCCGGAAGCACCACCGCACAAGGGCATCACAAGCGAGGCCGCTCCAAGGCCCATTACCTTCAAAAAGTCACGACGTTTGTATTGTTTATTCATCCTTATTTCCTCGTCAAAATATAGTTTTATTGTATAGAATTCAGAACGGCCTGAAGCCGTTTCCTGGCCGATGCCGCTTCCATGCTGCTCGGATTCGGATTCTTTTCGAGCGTATCAGCCGGAACATCAAAAAGATCGCCGTTATCATAGAGCTTCCATCGCTTGTCGCGGACGAATCGCACGGCCTCTTTCCTGCCGAGCCATTTGGGATCGTAGTGACAGAAAATCCATTTCCTCGGTTTGCCTTTTTTACCTCGAAGCTGAGGCAGGAAACTTTGGCCGTCTATTATCATACCCTCAGGAGGCGATGCGCCGGTCAACTCCGCAAAGGTCGGAACAAAATCACTGAAATCCACAAGGTCGCCGCAAACTTTCCCTGCCGGTACTACGCCCGGCCATTTCGCTATGAGGGGAACACGAGTGCCGGCGTCGGTAGTATTGCCTTTATCCCCCTGAATGACCTGCCCGTTTGACATTTTCGATTTAATGTTCTTGTTTGTTCCATTGTCACCGACGAACAGTACGAGAGTATTTTCACTCAGGCCAAACTCGTCCACCCTGGCGACGATACGGCCAACGATTTTGTCCATATAGGTGACCATATCGGCGAAATATTTATTGTCGTTCTTTTGTTTCTCTTTTTCCCAGCCCTCACTGTCCGGCGTCGGGACAAATGGATTGTGAACAATTGCCATCGGAAAGTACAGGAAGAAGGGTTTCGCCTTATGGCGCTCGATAAAATCAATTGCATAGTCAGTAAAGACATCGGGACCGTATCTGCCTTTAAGACCTTCAAGATTTCTGCCGTTTTGCACGACAACGGGGTCTTTGTAGCGCGAACCTCTTTCCTTTACCTGCCATAGACAATGCTCGTCGAAGCCGGCTTGTTCCGGCAGGCTGCCCGTTCCTCGAACCGCGGCGATTTGATTAACACTGCCGTATAACTGCCACTTACCCACTACACAGGTCGCGTAACCACATCCCTGCAGCAAATGTCCGAAGGTTTTCTGCTTCGGGTCGAGGACGCCGAAATTTGTGTAGTTGCGGAAGTTGTATTGGCCGGTCATAATCTTGACTCTTGACGGCGTACAGAGCGGCTGCGAATAGCAGTGTTCGAACCGCATACCCGTTTCAGCCATACCATCGAGAACAGGCGTCTTATACGATGCGCTGCCGTAACAGCCGAAACACTCATAGCCGATGTCGTCGGCCATAATCAAGATGATATTGGGTTTTGCGCTTTTGCCGGAAGAAAAACCGGAGACACTGTTGCACCCCTGCATCACCAACGCCGCCGCACTACAGCCTAATGTCTTAAGAAAATCCCGTCGGTTCATAAATGCTTCTTTCCTTTTAGTTACTGCTTTTCTATACGCTTTGCGAGCTGGTCTTCGCCGAGCTTCAATCTTGCAAGATGCAGGGCGACCTCTTTTCGTATTTCAATTATCATTTCCGGATTGTCTTTGGATATATCATATTTTTCGGAAGGGTCATGCTCAAGATTATAAAGCAGCGGGGGATCGTGATACTCTTCTTTCCCCTTACCGTAAGCCGGCTTTGTTATAAAATGCGCCTTGTATGGACCTTTGCGAGCAGCGTACAATTTTGCGCCTCGATAATAGAACATATTTTTCCGAGGACTGGGTCCGGTCCCAAACAGAGCAGGCGACAGGTCCATCCCGTCAACCACTCGGTCAGTCGGAACCTTTGCCCCGGCCAATGTCAGGATAGTCGTATATATATCCATAGTCGAACCCATATCGTTCACAACAGCGGGTTTAATCTTACCCGGCCACCACATAATACAGGGCTCTCGCATGCCGCCTTCGAAGGTACAGCCTTTGCCTTCCCTAAGCAGCCCCGCCGAACCGCCGTGCTCGTTGAAGATAAGCCACGGGCCGTTGTCGGATGTGAAGACTACAAACGTATTTTCCGCCAGGCCTTCGCGGCTCAGCGTGCTTAGTATCTGCCCGACGCCATAGTCAATCTCTTCAATTACATCGCCATAAAGACCGCGCAGGCTTTTACCCCTGAACTTTTGTGAGACGAACAAGGGAACGTGAGGCAGATTGTGCGCCAGGTAAAGAAAGAAGGGCTTGTTTTTACTTTTTCGAACAAACTTTACAGCCTCTTCCGTGTAGCGTTTGATAAGCGTGTTCTGGTTTGCGGGTCGCTCTACGATTTCTTCATCGCGCATAAGCGGGACATTAAAGTACTCGGTCTTCGGCTCAAGAAATGCTTGTCGTCCCTCTCCGGCAATGCGGTCCATATCGTTGCTGTACGGGATGCCGAAGTAGGAATCGAAGCCGTTATTTGTCGGCAGGTACTGCGGTAGGTGCCCGAGGTGCCATTTTCCTATGCAGGCGGTCGCATAGCCTTTGTCCTTCAGGGCTTCGGCAATAGTAACTTCACGTTTCGGCAGACCACCGGCCGAATCGGGGAACAGGACGCGCCGCTTGTCGCTGCACATTCCGCTGCGAATCGGCAGTCTGCCGGTCAGCAACGCCGCCCGGCTCGGCGTACAGACCGAAGCCCCGACATAGAAGTTTGTCCATTTCTGACCCTCGGCAGCCATCTTGTCCAGATTGGGCGTGCGAATCGTCGGGTGGCCATAGCAGGTTAAATCACCATAGCCCATATCATCGCAAAATATGATAATGAAGTTTGGTTTTTTCTCATTAGCCACGCCGGCATTAAAACTGGCGCAGCCGGGCAAAACCAGCGAAGCGGCCCCTGCGCTTAGAAATTTAATGAACTTTCGTCGATTAATTTGAGGTTTCATCGGAGGACTCCTAAACCGGTTTTCTTCTGTACACTACCTGTCACTTCACATTATAATATCCGACCGGGAACAATCTTGCAAGAGTACAGATAATCGCTATTTGCACGGAGGGCAACTATATTATCAAAACAGGCTGGACGATACAGGTGGATGGAAACAGCGGGCTCGTAAAGATATTAAGTTAGATTCCAATCGAAGGTAAAAACAGACCTACTTAAGCAGCAACTGATGGATAAATGCTGCGACAATCCACACTGCAAAGCTCGC
>CAZIAN010000548.1:0-3450 GCA_964537355.1 uncultured Pirellulales bacterium
AACCGATCGCAGACCAAGAGTAATCGAAGTTACATTACCAAGATTCACGCCCTGGTCGGCGAAGGCCTGCAAGGGTATATTCCATTGTGTCCAGGAACCTTTCTGCGCCGCATCAGGATTATCATTATCCACACTAGCGCTGCCGTTTAGAACCACATACATTGTTTCAGCGGCATTAGAAGACCCACCTCTATACCAAATTGTCAATGTGTTTACTCCATTCACTGTCCAGTCACGGTTGGAAGTCAATGTCAAAGTCGCCTCAGATTTGCCAACTGCGTTATTGTATTCAAGGGGCATCGACTGATTGCCGCTGTGAACGGTGGTCTGCTCGGCAAAAGGAGCATTGGCGTAACCAACGATAGAACCATTTGTGGCAGGATTGTCGAATCCATCAATCCAGGCAAGATAAATCCTGTTGCTTCCGGGTTCACCTTCATCGAGGTCATTGTAGCTTTCCATATCGTCAATGATAAGGAAATTGGCCGTGGTAAAGCTCCAGAGGGGGCCTGTCCACGGACTATCGGCGTTGGTATTATTGGCCTCATCGACACGCCAATAGTATGTGGTATTCCACTCAAGCTGTCCGGGCTCAAAGCTCTCGGCGCCAAGGTTTCCGCTGCCTTTAAGCTCCAGAGAGGCTTCATCTGCACCGAAATAGACTTCGTGTGTATCGGCAAAAACACCCGGCACCCATGTGAGAACAGGCGTCTGTGTCACATCCACGGCACCTTTCACCGGATCCGGGCTGCCCACAGCACCCTCAGTGGTAAAGCTCCAGACATCGCCTTTATGTGTTTCAACAACATCAAACTCATCGACACGCCAGTAGTATGTCTTGGCCATTTCAAGCGGGCCGGGAGCATAAATTGCAGTTCCCTTAGGAAGACCGCCGGCTGCATTGTCCACTTCGTCAAAATTGTCGCCGAAATATATAGTGTGCAGTTTCGCGCCAAAACCCGGTGTCCAGCTAAGTTGCACATCCAGAGCTACAGAATCCCCGCCATTAGCCGGGACGGGTGCATAGGCGGTTTTAGGAGGAACACTAAAGCTCCAGACATCGCCTTTCCAGGGACTGTTCGGTTCGGTGTCGTTGACCTCATCGATTCGCCAGTAGTAGGTTGTACCCGGAACTAGACCTTCCGGAAAGGCAAATCCGGGAAAACCGACAACCATAAAGTTTCCGGCCTGGTTACCCTGGAATGTGCTCTCAGCGCCTGCGTTCACATCATCAAAATTATCGGCGAAATATACATCATGCGAAACTGCTTTCGGGCCGGGCTTCCACGAAACATTTGCCCATACGTCCGGAACGAGAGCTCCATCAGCCGGTGTTGGTCCCCAGGCTCTATATACTATCTCACCTTCCATGGCGCCGAGTAGTTCGGGCTCCGACAAGGCATGGTCGTACATCCTGACATCATCGATCGCGCCAATCCAATCGCAACCCCAGCCGTCTGAGCCGATCAAAACGGGGCACGGACTGCTTGTAATTGTGCCCATCGGGGTCTCGTCGGTTTGCTCTCCGTTGAGATAGCATTTAAGTGTTGTGCCGTCGTAGGTGCAGGCGATATGGCACCACTCGTCTTTCTCCAGGTTTTTGCCGACGAAAGCCCAGGCTCTGGGTGTCGTATTGAATGTAAACGCCATATAGGGCTGTGGGCCACCCCAGCCGTATCGAACCTGAAAGCTCCAACTGGGACTCAACCCACTCATTGCTTTGGCCATAGGTGCCGTCTCTGTGCCATTGTCCTCCGGGGCATCGGCGCCGGGTCTTATCCAGAGGGCGATAGAGGTCGGACCGGTGATATCTAGGCTGGAGCTATGAGGGATGTCCACGTAGTCCCCATTGCCAGTGGCAGTGCCCACGCCATAGAACTCAAGGGCACTACCGCTAACGCCGGGAGCCCACTTGGTATCCCACACAGGATTGTCCACGATGGTCCCATCGTTGCCATTGCCGCTGATATCGGCCACCGTGGTGCCGGAACCATCATCGAGTGTCCAGTGACCCACAAGATCGGCGCGTACGCTGCTTGCTGCGCTCAGGACAAGAATAAAAGAAACCAGACAAATCAATTTTTTACACATAATAATCCTCCTGTATTGAAAGTTAAGATAACCATGATTTGGCCACACACCAAATCACTCGTTATTTTCGCTAAGCACTAAGATACTATTTATGTGAAAATTACATATCGAAATCAAAAAATATCTTGCGGCTTGTTACTACCTCCTTCCTTCAAAAGACGGCTATATTGTTAATTGAAATGTAAAAACTCACCTGCGAAGTATAAAGTTGATAAGTCTCGATACCTCGTATAATACACATCCTCCTCTGTTCGTAAAATTAACGGAATTGCACCTGCTGGATTAACTCAAAGCCAAAGATGCCCGACTGCACAGGCACGAACTTCACTAATACTAACTATATCAAAGAAGCCGCTCTCCAGTCAAGGAAAATATCCACAATTATCCCTGCTTTTTAATTCCCTCACATAAAATCGATAATTTATTTTTCACTGTCCTCACAAAGCGGAACAATCTCCAAAATAATCGGTATCCAAGCTCCATTGTCGTTTGAAAGTTCACATATCCGCCGTATTTTAGCGGAATCAATTAAAAAGGGGCCTCTACCGAATAATTCGATATAAGCCCCGAATTTATGCTTATTTGCTATATCAACCTCGCAATTTTAATTGCGAGACAAGCCCCTTACTTAAGGTACCGGTTCTGGTTCCAGTCCCGGGTCAGGCTTAGACAAACGAATATCATCAACAAAGACCGTGCCTGAACCGCCGGCAACTGGATTGGTCCTGTTACCGAAACCAATGGTAATCGTATTGACATTGGCAAGGTTCACACCCTGGTCGGCAAATAACTGGAGGTTAATATCCCAGGCCGTCCATGAAGCTGTCTGGGCAGCATTTGGATTGTCATTAGTGACCGCTGCGCTGCCATTGAGAGCAACATACATGGGCTCAGCAGCATTAGCTGCATCGCCTCTAAACCAAACTGTCAAAATAGTTACACCTTCCTGGGTCCAGTCTCGCCGTGAACTCAATGTCTTCACTGCCTCAGATTTACCAACAGCGTTGTCGTAGAAAAGCGGCATCGACTGTCTGCCGCTGTGAACGATGGTCTGCTCGGCGAAAGGAGCATTAGCATAACCAACAATAGAACCGTTTATTGCCGGATTGTCAAATCCGTCTATCCATGCTAAAAATATCCTGTTACTGCCGGGCTCATCTTCATTAAGGTCATTGTAGCTCTCAAAATCATCCACGGTGAGATAATCGGCTGCTGTAAAGCTCCAGAGTCTGCCTTTGCTGATAGTACCATCCGTATTAAACTCGTCGATTCGCCAGTAGTATGGCCCGCCGCCCCATTCGACACCCTCGGGCGGATTATAGCTCATAGCATTCTGACGTCCTCTATATATTCCTGTGG
>CAZIAN010000549.1:0-3432 GCA_964537355.1 uncultured Pirellulales bacterium
TTTAGGATTTAGAGTTTATGGACATGAGCATCAATTATCCAACTTTAGCTCACTTTAGGCATTTTAGGCACCTTAGGCACTTTAGCTCACTCTTCACCAACGATTATCAAATCTCTACGAATTCTTACGTACGAATTTATAAGCTTTTTATGCAAAACAAACCCAATTTTCCCCATTTTTCACCTAAAAACGATGATTTCACAAAAAACAAACCCAATTCAAACCCAATTCAAACCCAATTTAACCCAATACAAAGCCAATTAAAGCCAAAACAAACCCAATTCAAAGCCAATCAAACCCAATTTTCCAGTCCTGTCCAGACGCAGCGGCAAGCTTTTCTTGCCAATCAAATTTCTATGGTTGATTTGCCTTTAGGCAGGTCAAAGCAAACCGTAACGTCCCGGCCATCTGCATACCAGGCCTGGCTTTGCAATTGCAGTAATTTCTTTACACGACGTAATCTAACAGGATTGTTATTGGCAATCAGCTTAGGAAGGGTTGGCAAATTGCTCTTTATTCGCACCGTAAACCGCGTTGTGGCAAACGGGGCGTTGAAAGTAATACGCCCGCCCTGCTTTTCAATCTTTGTCAGTTCCTTAGCGGCCCAATATCGGGCGATCTCACTCTGCTTCATCCAGAGCAGATTGTCATACCGGGCGTGGATTCTCTTGAACACTTCCTTGAAGATATTGAAGCCTATTTCTTCACCGTTGAAATATAGACCGGGCCAGTGGCAGACAATTATTGTAGGCTCGCCTTTGTCGATGACCTGCGGAAGTCGGCCGCCCTTGAGGTCTTCGGTAATGCATCTATCGGCCGAGCCTGGGTTTAGCCCATCCCAGCCGCCGAACCAGTCGCCCGTGCAGCCGATGATGGAAACAACGCATTTCGGGTCGTCGCCGTCAAGACCGGAGGCGTATTGAACAAGAGGTGCGACACTGCGGTCATCGGTGAAGAGATCGCGGAAGTAGTGTGGAATCTCGGCGTTGAATACGTCACGGCACGATTGGAGCGTTGCCTTGGCAAGGTTGTCGCGGTTCTGGCTGCCGAAGCCGCCCGGCGTTGTGATTCCTTCGCACGGCAGGCCGACATTTTTGAGGATTTTCAGGGCATAGGCCATATAATCCGCCAATTCGTCGGCGGATTTGTCTTGGCTCCAGCCGGCGTTCTCAATGTAGTAGCCGGTTCGCTCGGGATATGGTCTGCCGGTCTTTGTGTTGATGACCCATGTGTGGCTTATCATCTCCGGATGAATGTCCCAGTTGGGCAACATTAATTCTCGGACAAGCTTAAGGCTGTCGTCCAGTTCCTTTTGCGACCATCCGGGAAGGCAGCGGTCGAGCCATCCCACGCAGGCCGGGTAGGGAACAATGCTGTACTTGCCTTTGACGCCGTTTTCATGGCACCACTGGCCGAACTTGCGCACGAACGAGTCGGGAATTTCACGCGGCAATTTCCGCCAGTCCTGTTTGTATCTGTCAGGCCAGGCCGTCGCGAAGTGCGGTATGCCGAAGTGTGCCATATTCACAAGGCAGGTCGAATCATCGATAATAAAACTCAGCGGTACGCGGTTCTGCGGATTGAGTATGGTAACTGCGTCAGTCTGTGTTGGCCGCTGGCCTTTATCCTGGGCTACAGCCGGTCTGCTGCGGATAACGGAAGCGGCACCTGCGGTTGCCAGAGCCGTTATCTTCATGAAGGTACGTCGGTTTATTTGATTTTGAAAATCCATATCATGTCCTCCCTTGGAAATTTAGTTTAATAGTCAGTATTTTCATTTTATACTAACAGAACTAATATCAAAAACAATTGTTATTTACCGATGCAGTAGAGATTTTGAGCAGTACGGATAAACAGGTGGCCATCAGCGACAGCTATCGAAGACTGAATTGGCGGCTCGTCGAATTTTGTCTGGAAAATGATTTTGAACTCATTGCCGCCTGCGGCGAGCACTACGACTTCGCCGGTCTCGTTGATGCAGTAAAGTTTTCCGTCTGCGCCGGTGAGTGAGGCGCGCCAGGGGCCGCGACCGCCTATTGTGCCCTGCCAGATTTCACGGCCCGTTGTCGGCTCAAGGCAGGTTACGACTTTTCCCTGCTTGACGCCGTTCAGGACATACAGGCGGTTCATATAATAAAGAGGGGTGCTGGCATCGGGAGAGGGGCCATTATAATTCCAGATGATGCGAGCCTGAGACTGATTGTTCGGATTGGGTGGTCGGAGGGCAAAGACGCCCCCGTGCTTATGTCGAGTGCCGAAAATCAGGCCGTCGCCGGTTACAAGAGAAGGGATGATACGGGTATCCCGGACTTTATTCGTATGATATTCAAAACGCCATAATTCATTTCCTGTATCCGGGTCGTGCGCAGTTATAAAGTCGGCGCCGGTATTAAGGATTTCTGTTTGTCCATTACGAACAAAGGGAATTGGCGTGCTGTAGGTTTCCATGCCTTCGTCAAATGCATTGGTTTTACGCTGCTGTTTGAAGAGAGTTTTGCCAGTTTGTGGGTTAAGTGCCATCAGGAACGAATCGAGAGGCGTATCACTCCACGGTTCGCGGTAAGGCTTGTTACGACGAACCACGAGAATGAAAAGCTTGTTTTTATACAAGAATGGGCTGGAGCTATATCCGAACTGCAATGCCAGGTTGCCGTATTCCTCTTCGATGTTGCGGGACCATAGTTTGTTCCCTTCATAGTCGAAACCGACCAGGTGGCCGCTGCCGTAAAGGAAAAAGACGTATTTGCCGTCGGTGACAGGAGAAGGCGAGGCCATATTGTTACGTGGAAATCGGCGGGTATCCGAGCCGATATGTTTTTTCCATAGCTGACTGCCGCTGCGGGCGTCGAAGCACATTGCGACAAAATTAGGTTCTCCTCTGATAGTTGAACTGATGAAAACCCGGGAGTTGCAGATGACGGGAGTTGCACCGCTGGGGCCGGGCAGCGGGCTGACCCAGGCGACACCTTCGGTTTGACTGAAGGAATCAGGAAGGTTTGTTTCGTTGGTGGAACCGTTAAAAAACGGCCCGCGCCATTGAGGCCAATCCGCAGCCAAAACCGGTAAAGATATCATCAAGATTGAAGTGGTTGTCCAAAGTAGAATTTTGTTTTTTACCATCTAATGTTTCCAATTTATGATTTTGCTGTTTCACGACCATTCACAGCCAAAACGTATCAGTTTTATGTTATCGCTCCACTACAGCTTGTTTCTGAGCACCTTTTTTCAGAACGAATGAATTCTTTGCAGCGGAAAGATTGTTTGCAACCAAATAAATGCCTCTGGTAGTCGGCCCATTAAGTTCAAGGAAGCTGTCTGTTCCCGGTAGTGCTCTACAGGCGTGGATAAAGGCATCCTGGACGTTTGCCGTTCGGACTACCGGCCCTTCCGCTTGCGGATTTGTAGTTTTGATTCCATTTAGCTCGATATTTT
>CAZIAN010000550.1:0-3411 GCA_964537355.1 uncultured Pirellulales bacterium
TAGGTTCCCCTTGGTAGAAAAAGCAGTACTAACGATTAGAAGAGAAGGGTTTGTCAGCTGTTTCTATAGAGTAAAGGCATATTTAAAGAGGAATAAATATTTCTCAACTATCGGGCGATGAAAGCGATTTTGGCAAACGTAGCCATGGAACAGCCTGCGGAATAGGATTCTGGGCTTTGCGTGGATAAGTGATAACTTAACATAGAGGGCCATCATATCAATCTGGATTTGTATTATATTCCTTGTCGGGAGGAGAAAACCAATTGGAGAATCATTAATTACCGACCCGGAATAAAGCAATGAAGAGCGTGTTGTGCTTCTTCGCTCAAGATGGAGGGAGCACCTGTCTGTGTTAGCCCGATGACCAACTATGCAAAGAAGAAGGTAGACATCATAGGAAAAGTTTTTGGACAACTCTGTGCAGTTGTCGTAACTTACAATGTCGGTTGGAAATACAGGGGACACTTTGAGAGTATTATCTCCCAGGTCAACAAGATTTTTATTATTGATAACGGTTCTGATCAGGAAACAGTGTCATTACTTATCAAGCTGGCGAAAGAGAATCCTGGAAGGGTCCAGGTTATTTTCAATGAGACAAATCTGGGCGTGGCTAAGGCCCAAAATATTGGCCTTTCTCATGCGCTGGAACAAGAGTTTGGCTGGGTGCTTTTGCTTGATCACGACAGCAGTGCACATCTTGACATGATCTATAATATGGGGCGAGCTCTTGACAATTACCCAGAAAGGGAGCAAGTTGGTTTGATTGCTCCATATATTAAAGAAATTAACGTTGAGAGAGAGCCACGCTACATTGTCCCCAGACACAAGTTACTGTTCAGAAAGAAGCGCTTTGGGGGAAGCGGCGTTATAGACGATGTGCTTTGTGTTATGGCATCAGGCAGCCTCATACGCATGGACACTATCAGGAAACTGGGGAAATTTAGAGAGGAGTTTTTTATTGATTATATAGATTCCGAATTCTGCATGGCACTGATTTCCCGTGGTTGGAAAATCCTGGCGGTAAGAGATGCGGTACTTGAACATTCATTAGGAAATATGCGTTTGCACGATTTTTTGGGTCTGGAGATTATTACCAGTAATCACTCTGCGGAGAGGCGGTATACTATCTACAGAAATCGTGTATATGTCTGGAAAAAATATCTGTTCACCATCCCTTCCTATGTAGTCTTTGATATCGCAGCTGCCAGTTATGATTTGTTACGTATACTCATCTTTGAGAAAGACGCCAGAAAGAAATTGGCCCAGGCGATGAGGGGGGCGCTTATGGGACTCGTTGATACGGACTGGTGTAATAGCCGTTTCTGAATCTATTATGTTTCATACGCGTGGGTTTAGGATCAGGAAGACATCTGTGAAAAGGCTGCCATCCCGTGCCTTTTTAGTTTCTCTGGTCTCGCTTTGGCGAGAGTTTTGGCAAAGGTCTTAGAATATGAAAATATCGGTATGCATGGCAACTTTTAATGGCGAAAAGTACTTGAAAGAGCAAATAGAGAGTATCGTAACACAACTATCTCATGACGATGAGCTGATTATTTCTGACGATTCGTCAAAAGACGACACGTTAAAGATCATTGGCAATTTCAATGATAGTCGCATTAAGAGATACATTAGCAACACATTTTGTTCGCCCATATATAATTTCGAAAATGCACTTAGCCTTTGCAGTGGTGACTTAATTTTTTTGGCTGATCAGGATGACATATGGGAGCCGAACAAAGTGAAATTAATGGTAGCATATTTACAGAGATATGACTTGGTTGTAAGCGATGCATCAGTTATTGAAGATGATACCGTGATATATGATTCTTTTTATAAAATGAACAATTCCAAGAGTGGCTTTCTATCAAATTTGATTCATAATTCCTATCTTGGATGCTGTATGGCTTTCAATAGAAAGATACTGGGGCTTGCATTGCCTTTCCCCAAAGGCGCTCCTATGCATGATATTTGGATCGGTATGGTTGCAGAGATATTTGGGAAAACTGGTTTTTGCAAGGAGAAGCTTGTCAGATACAGAAGACATCGCAGGAACACTTCTTCAGCCTTAAGAAAATCCAGATATTCTTTTTGGCAGCGGGTGAATTTCAGGACGACGTTGCTTTTGCATATTTCAAGAAGAGTTTTTGAAATAAAGTGTGGCAAATCAAGGTCTGACTTTGCCCCACAGGAATCTTTTCGATCAAGGTACGATCATTGAACATCCTTCTCATTAATCAATATTATCCTCCGGACAGATCAGCGACGGCTTTGGTCGCCACGTCAACGGCAGAGGCACTGGCCCGGGCCGGTCACGCGGTAACGGTCCTGGCAGGAAGAGCTTCCTACAACCCGGAAACGCGACATCAGTGGCACCCTTGGTGTCAGGAACAAGCCGGTAGGGTGACGATCGAAAGGGTGGGCTCATTGTCTCGATCGCGCCTCGGCATACGTAGGCGGGTACTAAATTATCTTTCATATGTCGTTCTAGCCACCTTTCGAGCCTTCTGCCACCGGGTCAACGTGGTCATGGCCATGACCGATCCCCCCATCGCCGGATTAGTGGCAGCAACAATAGCTAAACTCCGGCGATTGCCTTTCGTGTACAGCATCCAGGATTTACATCCGGATATGGCATTGGCCGCGGGTATGATCGCCCGAGGGCCACTGACCGATTTTTGGGAGAAATTACACCGATGGGCTCTACGGCAGGCCGACCTCATTTTGACCTTGGGGGAAGATATGCGATCAAAGGTAATCGCCAAGAATATTTCCGAATATCAGGTCCAGGTCATCCGACATGGCGCAGAACTTATGGGGCCTATACCCGCGGCCACTGACCCGGTGGTGCAAGAAATCCGCAGCGGGTTTAAATTCACTTTAGTTCATGCTGGGAATATTGGGTTTTATGGGGCCTGGAAAACTCTGGTGGATTCTGCTCGAAGTTTAGAGGACCACGGGGTAGGTTTGCTATTCGTTGGTTCTGGTGCTGCAGAGGAGTACGTTCGAAAAGAAGCCTCAGTGTGTCGTAATGTGCGCTTTCTACCTTTTCGGCCTATCGAGCAATTACCGCACGTCATGGCCGCTGGCGACATGCAGATCGTTACTGTGAAATCAGGGCTAGAAGGATTAGTGGTACCCAGTAAGTTTTACACGGCTATAGCGGCCGGCCGGCCTGTGCTAATCATCGCCGATAAGGCAAGTGATGCCGCGCGTCTCGTGCAGGCTCATGAATGTGGGCTGGTAGTGCCCCCTGATGACGTGAAGGCTGTGAAAAATGCGTTGCTCCGGGTGATGAGTAATTCAATCGAGCTATCTGTTATGTCGAGGAACGCTTTTGCTCTGGCTTATGAACTGAACCGTACAGAACAGTTCAATAGAATTGTTACCACTATAGAAAGTACTATCAAATCA
>CAZIAN010000551.1:0-3410 GCA_964537355.1 uncultured Pirellulales bacterium
ACTTTTTTAGCTTTTTATGATATTCTATCATTAAGAGAGATGTTCGGCAGTCTCACAAAAGCTCACTGCTGATGCAAGGCGTTAGGTTTCAAGAGGAGGAAAAGAAATGTCTTTGAAATCAACAAAACGTTTGCGAAGGATTCTTCTAAAGGGAATACCTATTGTATTACTTGCTTGTGTGGTTGTGATAATCTCACTTTCCCTCTGGATTGAGCTGGGCGTAAAAAAGGTCTGTGCAGCAGCTACACAAAAGTATCCCGGTGATAAAGTAGAAGCCTTGATGATGTCAGTGGAAACAAAAGAATATGGTTACGATGCGCATCGTTACAGTGTGAACAATTATGCTTTCTGGGCGTTAGGACAACTCGGCGATAAGCGTGCCTTGCCTTTTCTAAAAAAGCTCGCAACAGGCCAGCCATGCGACCATGAAACAAACCTCTGTCAGGGCGAAATTACGAAAGCGATTAATAAATTGGAGACAAACGAATTCAACTTACCGAAATTTCTCTTCCGGGGTGTTCTCAATTATTAAGCGGGCCTCTACATAGGTCATCCGGAATTTTTACGTCTCCTCCTGTCCTTCTGCTTGCGAATCTTTTCTATCCTTTTCGCTTCGGGGCTTTCCTTTCCCAGCAGTTTGTTCTCCAGCAATTCACACATTCGTTTTCTGGCATAATATCGATTAAGCCCCTGGCTCCTGCTCCTTTGAACCTTTACTGCCAATCCGCTGGGTATATGTTTTAAATGAACACAGGAAGAACTCTTATTTACTTTCTGGCCGCCTGCGCCGCTGCTTCGGACGAATTTTTCCTCAATATCTTTTTCGAACAGATTACACTTGTCCATGCGTTGTTCAAGTTCTGCTTTTTTTCGTTCTGTAACTCCAAAATCGATCATATAAGCCCTGACCTCGATTATATCGTAACCACCTAACAACTCTCCTTTATGATACCCCCTTCAAAGCCAATTCGCAACTTAAATGGACTCATGGGTGCTTTAAATTGATAGATGAGGATGGTATTTGAGATTTTACAAGTAGAATTAACTCCCTTTCCGCTGCGCTTCTCTGGAAGTTATATAAACAAGGTCTGCTAATACGTAATCAGGATATTTTTCTTGACGGCAAGGCCGTGATTTGGTAGAAAGGAAATGAATAGATTCTGGTTCTCGTGCTGTTGCAATTTGTGTTTTTCTGATAGAGGAGGACTTGGCAAAAAGGACACAGAGTTGCTTGTTATTCTGACTTTGTGCCTTTCAGCATGCTTTTTACATTTCAATTAACAGCCGTTGTTTGAGTTTATGAAGGAGGATTGTTATGCGTAACAAATTGATGTATCTGGTTTCTTTTATTTTGATGCTTATCATAACTGGTAGTGTTCAGGCCACACCTTTTAGTTTAGTGCCGACGTTCGATGGGCATGTCAGCAATGACATCGATGAGGGCCCGGACTCAAGCCCGGGTGGCTCAGGTATGCATATACGCGATGTTGGCGGCAGACGCCGTGTCGGGTTCGTGACATACGATCTTTCTGAGGTGAAAAATCAAGGTGCTATTTTTTCAGATATCAGCTTCAGTAATTACGGGCATGACACTGGGACGGTCAATGTGTATGGAGTTCTTGAGGAATATGAGGACCTCGTCGCAGAGGGAATCACTTGGAACACTGCTCCCGGTGTTCAGAATGACCCCACACCAGCGCCGGATTCGCCGGTTGCCCTGGACTTGGCTGACGTGACCGATATATTGTTAACATTTAATGCACCCCCACGAGGAATAAGGGAGTCAACCGAAACAAGTGAGGCCCTGGCAAATTTCCTTAGCAGCGACACTAATGGATTTGTAGCGTTTATGTTTGCATCTCCAGCGGGCGGTAATGCGATTGTTCGAACTGTTGAGATGGGGGAAGATGGCGGAACGAGGCTTGAAGGGGATATCGGAGGTTTTCTCGAAACGGCTCGCAGTCCTGAACCTGCTGATGGTGCTTTACTTGCCGATACATGGGTGAACCTTAACTGGCGGGCGGGTGATTTTGCTGTCTCACACGATGTTTATTTGGGTGAAAATTTCGACGATGTCAGCGCCGGTGCCGAAAGCACGTTTCAGGGTAATCAAACAGCAGCCTTTATCGTTGCCGGTTTCCCGGGATTTGTCTATCCGGATGGCCTTGTTCCGGGCACGACATACTACTGGCGAATTGATGAAGTCAATGACGCCGAGCCGAACAGCCCGTGGGCCGGTCCTGTCTGGAGCTTTAGTGTTCCTCCAAAAACCGCGTATGCACCCGAACCGGCTGATGGTGCCGAGTCTGTAGCGACGAATGCCGCTCTTAGCTGGACTGGAGGTTTCGGCTCTATATTACACACCGTGTACTTCGGCGACAACTTTGACGAAGTCAACAACGCCTCTGTTGGTCTCTCACAGGGAGGTTCGACATATTCTCCCGGCCCGCTTCAAATGGCAAAGACTTATTACTGGCGGATCGATGGCTTTGATGCCGTCGATACGTATAAAGGCGACGTCTGGAGCTTTACTACTGAAGGGGCAGTCGGAAGCCCGAATCCAGCCAAAGGTGCTGAGGATGTCACTCAGACACCTGTTCTCACCTGGGTGCCGGGAGTTTTTGCCGATACACATGAAGTCTATTTCGGAACAGATGAAGCCTCGCTGGAGCTGAAAGGAAGCGGTGACCTTGGTTCCGAGAGTTATGATGCCGGACAACTTGAATGGAATACTACATACTACTGGCGCGTCAATGAGGCCAATAATGCCAATGCCGACAGTCCCTGGACAGGCCCCCTCTGGAGCTTTTCCACGGCCAACTTCCTTATCCTGGAAGATTTTGAAAGCTACAATGACCTCGATCCCACAGACCCGGAAAGCAACAGGATATTTAATGTTTGGTTAGACGGTTTTGATAATCCTGCAATAAACGGCTCTGTTGTTGGTAATGAATTGCCTCCTTTCGCCGAGCAAGCTATTGTTCACAGCGGTTCTCAGTCGATGCCGATGTCTTATGATAACGCCGTAGGGAAATCCGAAGCAACTTTAACATTAACTACCAATCGTGACTGGACAGTTAAAGGCGTCAACACATTGACGATTTGGTTCAGAGGCAATGCGGGTAACGCTGCTGAGAATTTGTATGTTGCGCTTAATGGCAGCGCAGTGGTCAATCATGATAATCCTGATGCGGCGTTGAGAAATTCCTGGACCGAATGGAATATTGACCTGACTCGCTTTGCAGACCAGGGAGTGGACCTTGCTAATGTCAATACGATTACTCTTGGCTTGGGCAACAGAACAAATCCGCTGGCCGGAGGTTCGGGCATGATGTACTTCGATGATATCCGGCTGTATGCACCGGCGCCCTAAGCCGGAAACGATAGTCAAGATTGCATAGTTGATATTG
>CAZIAN010000552.1:0-3374 GCA_964537355.1 uncultured Pirellulales bacterium
GACTCGCGAAATCCGTCTGCGCATCCTGACCCACAACCTGGCCATTCTCTGGCGTTTAATGCTATGTTCTATACAGAGCATGTGCGTCCCTATTATTCATATTATTCCTGGATCCCATTAGGATTTAAGGCACTCTAACGGGGTAAATTTGTGGTTGATTTTATTGTTCCTTCGATTATTCTTAGGACTTACGCTTTCTTCGGCAAGCTCAGGACAGGCCGCTGTAGTTTGATAGTTTTTGAGAGGTTTGCATCACAACAGGGTAATTTGAGGAGTGACGATTATGAAATTTAGACCACTGTACATCTGTATCCTGCTGATGAGCCTTTGGGGGCCGATTACCATCGCAGGAGGAGCCGATTCTATATTACTGAGCGGTGCGGGAAGAGATTTTGATTTGCAGGGCTTTATCGATCAGGCGATTCAGGCAGGACAGAGACATATTGTCATTCCATCGGGGCGTTACCGGGTCCGTCCCCGGAATCGAGAACACCTGGTTTTGAAGGACCTGCTGGATATTCAAATCGACGCAAAGGGTGTGGAGATGATCTGCACGGAGACCACACGGGCCCTGACTATTTCGAACTGTCGAAATGTCACGGTTCGAGGCCTGACCATTGACTACGATCCTTTGCCCTATACGCAAGGGCGAATCGTGAAGCTGTCGGAAAACAATACGGTCCACGACATCGAACTTTTTGACGGGTATCCCCGTGGGGATCAGGTCCAGAATTTTAAGTATGAAATCTTTAAGGCAGATACGCGTACGCTGCGTTTTGGCAGTTACTTTGAATTTCGTGCGGTATCCAGGGAAGCGGATCGTATCCGTGTGAAGCGCGGGGGCAGTTATCACGGTGAACAGGTCGGTGATATCATAGCGATCGGCACATCCTATGCCCCTGGCGGCCAGATCCCTCACGCCATTTTCACCACCGGCAGTAAAAACGTGGCGCTGGAAGATGTCACATTGTATGCGTCCAATTGTTTCGGCTTTTTTGAAACCGAATGCGAGCGCACCACGTATCTCCGCTGCCGCATTGACCGCCGGGCAGCCATAAACGATTTCAAGCTGCGCGGAGATCCCAGGATTCGGTCGCTGGATGCGGATGCCTTTCACAGCAAAATGGCTATTGTGGGGCCTCAGATTATTGAGTGTACAGCCCATTTTCAAGCGGATGACTGTGTGAATATCTGTGGTGACTACCACGTGGTCATGGCCTGTGACGGAGCGAAGCTGCGTGTCTTATCCAAAGGCCGCATGAATATCGAGCCGGGCGATCCCCTTGAGGTGGTGGCCTACGACGGGCGGCGTCTGGCTGACGCCAAGGCTGTGAGTGTGGTGCGATCCGGAAGAATCACGGACGAGGAGCAGACCTTCATGACTCGGCAGCGTATGCACAAGCCCTTTACTGAGGGCTCGCTGCGTCAGATCTACGAAGTTTTGATTGATCGAGCTGTAGAGCTGGCACGGGGTAGTATCATTGCGTCAGCCAATCGCATTGGTAATGGTTTTAAGGTGACTGGATGTGATTTCGGCTTTAACCGCTCCCGCGGCATCCTCATCAAGGCCAGCGGCGGCGAGGTATTCAACAATCTGCTGGTCGGGTGTGTGGAAGAGGCCATCAAGGTGGCCCCTGAATTCTGGTGGCTGGAAGCGGGCAGCAGTAATGATGTCCGCATTATTGGCAATACCATTCAGCACTGTGAAGGCATGGGTATTGCTGTTTATGCTTTGGCCGGTGCTGGAGGCCTGGCCCCGGCCGGAGCTCATAATAATATCGTCATAGAGGGCAACAAGTTACTTGACGTGGCCGGTCGGGAGATTTGGGTGACGTCCACGCGTGGATTGATCCTGCGTGACAACAATTTCGGCGAATCCGAACCGGAAATTAAGCTCGAACACTGCGAGGATGTGGTAAGGGATCAACAGATACGTTAGGAAAAGATTATGAAAAATATTATGCAATCACTTATTCTGTGTGTAGGACCCCTGTGCGTCTTAGGTTCCGGCATGGAGGTTGACAATCTGAAGACTTTTAGCGTTATTGGTAAGGAACGTCCCGTTTTGAACGGGTATGGTGAAGCCGAACTGCTAAGCCATGAGGGCAGGGGCTGTTTGAGTCATATGTGGTTTGGCGGTAACTGGCCCGGTTACGATAAGACCGTGATCCGGGTGTATGTAGATGGCGAGGAGCAGCCCTCGATTGAGATGGAACTGGGCCTGGGTCATGGTGTGGGTTTTGGTGACGATGCCGCACCGTGGGGCAGCAAAAAAATGGGGAAGACCGGTCACCCGAGCGGTCTTTACAATACGTTCAAAATCCCCTTCGGTAAAAGTATTCGCGTGACTGCGCAGCGCGCCAAAGACTCGCCGGACGGGGGCCCGTTCTGGTGGATCATTCGCGGTACTGATAATCTGCCTGTGATGCTGGCCGGCGTGCGTCTTCCGGAACGCGCTCGACTCAGGCTCTACAAGCTGGAAAATCACGTGGCCGAACCATTGGAAGAGTTTACGATGTGTGACGTAGCCGGACCGGGTGCGCTGTATCAGGTGACCATGGCGGGTGAGGGTTTGCGAAAAACCGGCGACTGGAAAGACATCAGCTATCTGGAAGCGATTATGCGAGCCTATCTCAATGGTGAGAGCACGCCGAGCCAGCTTTCTTCCGGACTGGAAGATTATTTCCTGGGCACCTATTACTTCAACCGGGGCCGTTACGCTAATGCACTGGCAGGCCTGACGCATTTCGACAAGACCCGGAACACATTCTCTGCGTATCGTTTTCATGATGATGATCCTGTGTTTTTTCAGAAGGGTCTGCGTCTTACCTGCCGTTGCGGCGAAGAATTGAACGGCAAAAAACTCCATGATCCACCGGACACTCGGTTCACGACCTATACGTGGGTATATCAGTGGTGAAGGCAGTGTTGTTCAATGTCAATCCAACGCCATTTAGGACAAAGGAAAATGGGAGTAAAAGCGAATATTATTTGGTAGTTTTTCGTTTTTTTCGGATTACCCTTCCTGACATATGTCAGGAAGGTGTATCCGGCTGAAAATTAAATAGCAAAATTACATATAAAAATTCAAAGAGTTTAACGGCGGGCAGTTCTCAAACCGTTTCTACAACGCTAATGGTAAGCATACGCCTGGGGCAAGAAATAATATTAAAAATCAAAAGTAGAAACTGTATAATCTGCAGCTAAGCCTTTTAGAAGGAGAAAGAAACGGTGAGTGATAGAAAGAATCGTGTATGCCCGGTTGAAAGGGCAGGCAGTCTCGATAACAGGATTCGAAGATGGGTACAAAATCCACAAAAAATACTCGGTGCCTATATCGAAGAAGGGATGACAGTTCTGGATATAGGCTGCGG
>CAZIAN010000553.1:0-3357 GCA_964537355.1 uncultured Pirellulales bacterium
ATAAAACATTCTTTTTGAAATAAGACAGAATATAATTCGGGAATATGAATATGATTACTGCCTCCGAAAAAGCAGATGCCCAGCAACGTGCTGCTGAGATGATGCGAAAAGCCGGAATACAAACTCGTGAAAATGAAATATCAAGAATCGAAGTTGTTGACTTTGGCCTGAATCAGCTTGAAGTTGAAGGTGTACAGGTATTCACAATGGTAAACACGGATCGACTCGCAGCCAAGGTGCTCGTGCTCTTTTCAAACCAAACCGAGCCGGAGCACTGGCATCCAAAGGTTGGCGATGATCCGGGTAAGCAGGAAACCATCAGGCACATTTGGGGTGATCTTCGTTTTTATGTGGACGGAGAGGATAATATGAAAGAAGGATTTTTGGTTGACGGCAAAGAAGATGTCTATACATTGCGCCATGAACTCATTCTTCAGCCGGGTGATCAGCTCACCTTTGAGCCGCATGAGAAGCACTGGTTTCAGGCCGGCCCGCGAGGCGCTGTGCTGTATAGTTTTTCCACGACCGTGCGGGATGGTTTGGACGGATTCACAGACCCAGCCATTCAACGTATAACCATTATTAAAGATGATGAGAAATAACATGAAACGAAAGATTATTATTGCAGTTGCGCCGGTAAAAAATCCGGGGAATGTGGTACCTGAGCAATGCGTGAATCCGATTACTCCGGAACAGGTTGCCGAGCAGACAATTGCCTGTGCTCAGGCGGGTGCCAGTATGGTGCACCTTCACGTTCGTGATAACAATGGTGAGCAGACAGGAGAGCTGACGCATTTTGCCAAAACACTCGATTTGATTCGGGCAGAGTCTGAGATTGTGATTCAAGGCTCGACCGGTGGTTTATCTACTTTAACTTTAGAGGAGCGATGCGTCGCACTCAACGATGATCGCGTTCAGATGGCCTCCCTTAACATGGGATCGACCAATTTTGATGAAGATGTTTATGTAAACACATTGCCGGATATTCGCTATTGGGCACAACGTATGCTGGAGGCAAAAGTGATTCCGGAATGCGAAATATTCGGATTGAGTATGATTAATACCATTGGCAAAATGGCAGATGAAAAACTAATCAAACCACCTATCCATTATAATTTTGCTTTGGGGTTTAAGAGTTCATTGGCTGCGACGCCTGACAATCTTTTCTACTTAAAATCATCACTGCCGCATGAAGCAACCTGGGGTTTGGTACACGATGGAATGCCGGACTTTACCCTTTTAGCTACGGCAATCTCGTTCGGTGCTTCTGTTGTTCGTGTTGGATTTGAAGACAGCTTTTATTATCAGCCGGGTAAAGCGGCGAAGTCGAATGACGTTCTGGTTACAAAAATTCGCGAACTGGTCGATTTTCTGGGATTTGAGGCAGCAACAATAGAAGAGGCACGTCGGTTATTGCTTGAGTAAAACAGGCTCCACTGCTGAGTTCATTATTATCAATTGAATAATATCCTGATAATAAAATAACACATTTTGCGCAGGAGGAAGTACTTATGAGAATAACCAAGATAATCGTATATGCATTTACACTAACAATCTTTGTTTTTTTCTCCACACAGAAATAAACAATCGAAAAAAACGGTCAAACAAAATCAAGCAGATTTTCATTTTACAGATTTCAGATTGTTGCGCTACGCTCGCAATGCCCTGGGTAGAAAAGCAAGAAAGCAGACACCGGTGGTAAACTTTTCGATTGATTATTTTAGATTGCCGATGCGTTATAACCGCTGTGCGGCCTTTTTCATAACGAGTTGTAAAATCTCTTTTGGGGCTTTATCCGGTGAGCCTGCATTAAAAGGTGGGGCCGGGTCATATTCAAGGGCAAGCTGTATCGCTTTGGCCGTAGTTTCTCCGGCTATGAGTTTGGTCAAATAAAGCGCCATATCAATTCCAGCTGAAACACCTGCCGAAGTAATTACCTTACCATCTATGACTACACGCTTTTTCTGTGGTTTTGCGCCAAAGTCATTAAGGGACGGCAAACGCATCCAATGAGTAGTCGCATCGAGTCCTTTGAGAATACCAGCCATACCGAGCAGTACAGCACCCGTGCAAACCGAGGCGGTCCAGGTTGAAGTATTATGTTTTTGATTAATCCAGTTGAGAACGTTGCTGTCATCTGCAACTGATTCAATACCATGTCCGCCGGGAACTAAAAGGATTTCCGGCTCCTTTATCCGTTCAAGTGTGTAATCGGCTGTGAATTTGATTCCGATATCAGTAAGTTTTGGGCCGGTTTCTTTTGAGACGTATTTTATGATAGTCCCTGGTATCTTTGACAGAACCTCACAAGGCCCTGCCACGTCGAGTGCATTGACGTTATCGAATATCAAAACCGCGATTTCCATAAGCACAATCATAAACCGGAAGTCAAAATAGTCAATAATAAAGCTCCTTATCGCTATCCTATTTCGCGATATACACTTCTTCTGTCTTACGTTTATGTCTTCAATATGCAAGACGACCAAAATCTGATTTTAGGTCATTTTTGAACAAAAGCCCTTGATTTACAGTATTAATGTAACAGGGAAGAAAAATTATAAAAATATTTTAAAATAAATGTTGACGAACGGACGATAGCGTAATAAACTACTATTCTGTGTGTAGGCTGAAGGATACATAAGAAGCTTATTAGAAGGATTTGGTTAGGGTTTTGAAAAAATATTATAGAATGTTTAGATTTTTTGCTTTACACTGCTGACGCTGCATGGTTAAATGACCGCGTTATTACGGCCGCTGGCAGTTTTTAGCAGCGGTTTTTTTTATTGCTCTTTTTTAAGTATATAGTTATAACCGACGAGCCCATTACCGATTGGTCTAATAGAAATCGGCAATCGGAATTCGGTAATCGGAATTTTCATTGGGCTCGTAGCTCAGTTGGTTTAGAGCGCACGCCTGATAAGCGTGAGGTCGGAAGTTCGAATCTTCCCGGGCCCATTGTTAGTTTTGAGTCCTTAGTTCTGAGTTTTGAATTAATAGCTAAAAACTCAAAACTCAACACTTAAAACTATATAAGTCCGGGGACGTAGCTCAACTGGGAGAGCGCCGGCTTTGCAAGCCGGAGGTTGTCGGTTCGAGCCCGATCGTCTCCAAAGCTATATCTCGTGAGCCAAAATAACGGACACGAGTGATTGATAAGTTCTTTTACAAGTTAATATGCAGATGCGTGGGATTATATTATAATTTTATAATCTCAAACAGGTCCTTGTTTGCAGAATACAAGGATTTGTTAGAATATGAGCGCTCATTTTATAGGCGATATGACGACCTGTTCAATCTTAGATTGATATGGTCAAGTTACTAAGGGTATATGGGGGATGTCTAGGCGTCGAGAGGCGA
>CAZIAN010000554.1:0-3351 GCA_964537355.1 uncultured Pirellulales bacterium
TTTTATCTCCTTCCATAACAACAACATACAAGCTCTGAGCCCAAAAATATGTCAGATTTTTCGGCTCAAATCTGCACACCCGTCTAATTATAGAGGCGCATCTTTTATAGCCTCAAAGGAGATATTGTGAATTTAGGTGATTTAGATTTTGATATTGTTTAGGATTTAGATATTAGAATTTAGAGTTTATTGGCATCATGAGCATCAATTATCCAACTTTATCCGCCGCGGCGGATTTAGCTCACTTTAGGCACTCTACACGCTACCCGCTGTACGCTAAATGCTCTACATTTGTAGAGAACATTCGACAAATCACCCCTTTTTATGCAAAACAAACCCAATTATATGCGTTTTTCGCCCGAAAATGCCAATTTCACGAAAAAACAAACCCAATTCAAACCCAATTCAAACCCAATTTAAGCCAATTAAAGCCAAAACAAACCCAATCAAAGCCAATTCAAACCCAATTTCAGTCAAGAAAGGCCAAAAATGAACGCTCGTGATAATTTCCTTGATTTATGCATCTTAATTTGGTATAATCGTAAAAGCGACAATCTAAATTCTATGGAGATTATAGCATTGATTCCATGGTTTGAAACTGCGGGTGTTGTTCTGGTAGCCTTATTTGGGATTTTTCTTGGCAGAATCTTTTCAGGTCTTCGAAAATCCTGGTGGGTATTAGGATATTTTCTGCCATTTTCACTCATCATGATAATGGTTCTTATCAGGTACAATAACGAGCTGCACTTTGTCCGGCCGTTCAGTTGGATTGTAGCAGGGCGGATGAAATTCATAGTTTTATCTTTTGCTGTTACAATGGGTCTGACCGTTCCTTTCTCACGTTTGCCGCATAAATTCGAAAAAATCCTGGTTTGCATCCTGATGATTGGGGTCGTAATCTGGTACTCGGTTTTACCTTTTCTTGTTCCGGCTTTGATTAAGGACCGTCTGTCGAATATTCAAACAAGGCTTAGTTACAATGGTGTCTGCTTTCAGAGTACGGATTACACCTGCGGCCCGGCAGCGGCGGTTACAGCTCTTGGCAAATTAGGTTTGTCTGCCGAAGAGGGGGAAATAGCCGTACTTTCTCATACCAGTCCCGTTGCAGGAACGCTACCTGCCTGCCTTTCATCCGCGCTCCGGAATCGTTATGGCCCGGCCGGCCTGAGATGTAAGTACCGCCACTTTGATTCGATTGAGCAGCTCAAAAATGCAGGCCTTACATTGGCTATGGTAAGGGACTCGTTCCTTCTGGATCACTGTCTGGCTGTCCTGGAAGTCTCCGACGACTCAGTAACTGTGGCCGACCCTATGGCGGGTTTGTTGTCGATACCTTATGAACGGTTCAGAAAAATCTGGCGATTTTCCGGCATTGTCCTGGAGCGAAAGCTTCCTCAGAGCATCTAAATAAATCCTCTGAATTACTGTTTTTTCCAGGAGTTGAGTAAATTGCCGGTTATTCGATCTGTTTTTTGTAAAGCCGTGTTTGCAGGGCGTTATGCCAGCCGGTCCAGTTTGAATCGCTCATATCACTTTCAATGAGCGTGGTTACCTGGTTCATTTTGGCATCCAGGTCATCGATATAATAGACCATAAATGCCTCTGCCGTTGCCGGAAGTTTCGGCGAGCCGAATTCATATTGGCCGTGATGCGAAAGAATAATATGCCCGATAGCATCCAGTACTGTTTGGTCGATTTGTGTTCCCTTGCTTCTCAGCGCATCAGCCTTTTGATTTATCATAATCAGGCTCTTGGAAATATGGCCGATTAACTGTCCCGAGTCGGTGTATGAAAAGGCCATATCATAAGAAAGCTCTTCGGTCTTGCCGATATCGTGAAGAAAGATGCCTGCCAAAACCATGTCAGCCTGTACGTCCGGATACAGCGGTAAAAGCGCAACGGCTACTCGCAGCATATTGTGTGTGTGCTCAAGCAGCCCCCCGATATAATTATGATGCATTTTTATTGCAGCCGGGGCTTTCTGAAATTTGTCCATCAGCTCGGAATCAGCAAGGAACGCCCCGACCAGCGCTTTCAATTGTGGATTTTTGACCTGGCTTATTATCTTTTGTATATCCTCGAACATCTGTTTTGTGTCTTTGTCTGTTTGCGCAAGAAAGTCATCTATGCAGACATTGCTTGTATCGACGATGCTGACGTTATTTATGATGACTTGCAGGTTGTTTTGATAAAGCTCACTTCGGCCCTGTATATGGACGAAGCCGGGTTTTGGCAGCGCCTTATAAATCGTTTCAGTTGCCTGCCACATCCTGCCGTTCAGTTGTCCGGTGCGGTCCTGAAGGAACATCGCTATATATAAATCGCCTCGTGTTGTACTCCTCAAAATAGGGTCCTTCGCAATATAAATATCGTCGATTGTTTCTCCCGGATTGATCTCGTTGATGAATTTATGTGCCATTGGATACTCCGTACCTGATAGTTATTGTTTGCTATTTGTGCCACCATCATATTCTCTGGCAGGTCGATTTGCAAGCTTCGTTATAAATTCTGTAATGAATAATACGATATGAAGGCCGAAGAGGCTGTTTTTTTCTGTTGATAGACCCAAGCACAGACTATATCATCTGATACGAGCTTTTTCATAAGTAGAGTTTAAAGTAAAAGTAATTCAACGCTAAATCCAGTTCATTTTATTTGGATAGGAGGCCTTTATGAGATACCAGGAACATTACAGCAGTACCCCCAGTAATATAAGAACAAAGAGCACGGGACAATTTCTTATTCCTGTGTTTATAACCTGTGCTCTTGTTTGCACCGTATCGATAGCAGGGGAGATGGTCCCCTTTGTAATTCCAGCAAAACCGAATCCCGACTCGCTGATTGCGTTTACTTCATTTGAGCCTATAAGGACGGACAGTAACCGTTTGCAGGCGCAGAATGGGCACTTCTATCGAAGCGGCGAACGTATAAGGTTTTGGGGAGTGAATCTGTCATTTGGGGCAAGTATGCCGAGTCATGAGGATGCTCCGTATGTTGCCGGGCGTCTGGCTGCGGCTGGTGTTAATACCGTCCGGTGTCACCATATGGACACCGCACGCTGGCCCCGAGGACTGTGGAACGCTGAGGATGGTAAAACTATTAGCTCTGAAGCACTGGACAGGCTCGATTTTTTTATCGACCAACTGGCTCATCATGGAATTTTCGTCAATATTAACCTGCATGTTGGCCGGGCGCACAGCGAATATTTGGGCCTGCCCAAAACCAATCGTCAATACGATAAAATCTCTAATATTTTTACACCTGTCCTGGTTGATGCTCAGAAACAATTTGCCCGCCAGTTATTGACCCATATCAACCCATATCGAAAAGTCCGTTACGCGGATGACCCGG
>CAZIAN010000555.1:0-3349 GCA_964537355.1 uncultured Pirellulales bacterium
GGAATTTGCCTTCACTCACACCAACCGTTTCAACGAGGACTACTATTCGTTTGTGAACGGTCAGTATACCAACGACGGGGGTACGCACCTGAGCGGATTCCGCGAAGGCATCCTGCGCGGGGTGAACGATTTTGCCAAGAAGAAGTTCAGCGGCGATGATGTACGTGAAGGCCTGCTCGGTGCAATTTCGATCCGTCTGAAAGCCCCGATATTCGAGAGTCAGACCAAAAGCAAGCTGGGCAATGCGGAAATCCGCTCTGAAATTGTGTCTCGCGTGCAAGAGGCTGTACTGAAATTGCTGCACAGCAATAAGACACAGGCAGACAAGCTGATCAACAAAATCCTCGAAACGCAAAAGTTCCGTAAGGAACTCAATGCAGTCAAAAAGCTGGCGCGTGAACGCTCCAAAGCCATCTCTATCCGGGTACCTCAGTTGCGCGACTGCAAAAAGCACTACAACCACACAAAATGTTTGCACACAGACACCATGATATTCATCACAGAGGGTCAGTCCGCGGCCGGTTCTATAGTGAGCTGCCGTGATGTTAAAACTCAGGCAATCTATACGCTCAAAGGCAAGCCTCTCAACGTGTGCGACCTCAAAAAGGATGCACTCTACAAAAACGAGGAAATTTTCAACCTCATGAAGAGCCTGGATGTAGAAGAAAACATAAATAATCTGCGATATAACCATGTGATTTTAGCCACGGACGCCGATGTGGATGGCCTTCATATCCGAAACCTGCTGATCACTTTCTTTCTGCGTTTCTTTCAGTCGTTAGTAGAACGCGGGCACCTCAAGATTCTGGAAACGCCTCTCTTCCGCGTACGTAATAAGAAAGAAACTCTCTACTGTTATTCCGAACAGGAGCGTGACGCGGCCATGAAGAAGCTGGGGCGTGCGCATGAAGTGACCAGATTCAAAGGTCTTGGAGAGATATCTCCGTCAGAGTTCAAGGCCTTTGTCGGACAAGACATGCGACTCAAGCCGGTTACGATTTCCGGAGAGCACTCTATTGGTGAAATGCTCGCATTTTATATGGGAAAAAACACCCAGGAACGCCGCAACTATATCATGGACAATCTTGTAATTGACGAAGAAATATTAGTATGAGCAAAGAACATCAGAGATTTTTATTTGGAGAAGAACCTGTTTCAGACAAAGGCAGACTGTCCCGTCATAATACAAGCATGCAAAACAAAGATGACATCCTCGATCCACCCCGAGAAGTACCCGCCCTGCCTGAAGCAGAGGCATCCGGCGGCGGTAATAGCAATGAACCCCCGACGGCGAACGACCATCTCCCTGTCCATGAACGGCATGGTCCACTAACCGACCTGATTGACTTTAACTTCCTTCAATATGCCTCCTATGTCATATGTGAACGGGCCATTCCCAATGTGGCCGACGGTCTCAAGCCTGTCCAACGTCGCATCCTGCATGCACTGAAAGAAAAAGACGACGGACGCTTCATCAAAGTGGCCAATGTAGTGGGCCACACCATGCAGTATCACCCGCATGGTGACGCCTCTATCGGTGACGCCCTCGTCACACTAACCAACAAGCGATATCTCATTGAAGGCCAGGGCAACTTCGGTAACATATTCACTGGCGACCAGGCCGCAGCATCCAGGTATATTGAGTGCCGCCTGACTCAACTTGCTCGCGATGAGCTGTTCAACAAAGACCTGACCGACTTTATCCCCAGCTATGACGGACGTAACCGAGAGCCGGTAACCCTGCCGTCCAAGCTCCCACTGCTCTTGATGCTCGGTGCAGAAGGAATTGCCGTAGGCCTGTCCACGCACATTTTGCCCCACAATTTTATCGAATTGCTGGAAGCCGAGATCCAGATTATCCAGGAAAAGAAGAAGGCCCCTGTAGAAATCAATGTAATGCCCGATTTCCAGACCGGCGGGGTAATGGATGTTAGCGAATACGACAAAGGATTCGGCAAAATCAAGGTCCGTGCGCGCATCGAAAAAAGAGGACCCAACAAACTCCTCATTAAAGAGCTTCCTTGTATGCAGACCACGGAAGCGGTTATCAGCTCCATCGAAGAGGCCGTAAAAAAGAAGAAGGTGCCAGTACGCTCTATTAATGATTTTACAGCAGAAAAGATAGAAATTGAAATCGCCCTTTCGCAGGGGGCCAACCAGGACAAGGCCATCAAGGCACTCTATGCCTTTACCAAGTGTGAGACATCCGTCTCCAGCCGTATCATTGTCATCTGTAACAAGCGGCCGGTGGAGATGAATACCGAACAGGTGCTTCGCAAGAACGTACATCAGCTCCTTGACATTCTTAAACGCGAGCTGGTACTTAAAAAGCACAATCTTCTTGAGGCCTTCCACAACAAGACCCTGATTCAAATCTTTGTTGAAAACCGGATCTATAAACAAATCGAAGAGTGCAAGACCTACGAAGCGGTCATCAAGGCCGTATTCCAAGGTTTCAAGCCCTTCCGTTCCAAACTCAAGCGTAACGTTACCAGAGATGACGTTGAAATGCTGCTGAGTGTACGCATAAAACGCATCTCTCGTTTTGATATCGAGAAGAACCGCAAAGATATTGAAGCGATTCTTCTCGAGTTAGCTGAGGTGGAAAAAAACCTCAAGAATCTCAAGGCCTATGCCGTTGGTTACCTCAAAACACTCATAAAAACATATAAAAATTCATATCCACGCTGCACAAAGATCGATAGGTTCAAGGCACTTGACGTTCGTAAGCTCACGAGCAATGAACTTACTATCAACGTCGATGCCGAAAAAGGCTTTCTCGGGCACGCCGTTAAAGGCGAAGAACAGTTAAAGTGTTCTTCGCTGGATAAACTTCTGATTGTCAAAAATGACGGCTCGTTTGTTGTGATGCCGCCGCCGGAGACGTATTATATTAATGACAACCTTATCTGGTGCGGGATTTATAAGCGCGACCTGACCTTTACCGCCGTATATACCGAATGGGGCGTTACTTATATCAAGCGTTTTGAAATTGGCGGGGTCATTATGAATCGTGACTACCGCTATATTCCCAAGGATTCCCAACTTCAACTTTGTCAAATCAGTACGCCGGAGTCGATCTATGTTAAATATAAACCCGTCAAAGGGCTGCGTATCCATCAGCAGGAATTCAAGCCGGAGCAGGTCCTTATCAAAGGCGTAAAGGCCAAAGGAAAACAAATGACCTCCAAGATTATCGCTCGGATCGATACCCGGGCCGGGCGCTGGTGGGACAAGAAAATCCGCTCGCCAAAAGGGATTCTGTTCTAACGCCTTTAAGGGTTTTGAATTGGGTTTGAATTGGGTTTGTTTTGGCTTAAATTGGGTTTGTTTTGGGTTAAATTGGCTT
>CAZIAN010000556.1:0-3348 GCA_964537355.1 uncultured Pirellulales bacterium
AAACGAATAAACTGTTGAATTGAGCAATGCTGCGGTCATCGAACAATTGTATCTGGGAAGACAGATTATGAAATATAACTGAGCCAGACGCGCACTGGCTATTGAGCCCGACTTTCTATTAAGGATTCTCAAGGGCTATTGTATTTATTCATTCGTCCGTTCAGGTATGTTATCGCGTTCAGAAACAACTGGCAAAGAAGTGCTGACCTGACGAAGCTCCAACACGGTCCCCATCGTTTTAGCCAACTCGGTCATAGAAATATTGAAGTCGGCAATAGCCTTTATATGGGCCCGCTGAGAATCCGCCAGAGCGGCCTGTGCCTGAAGTTTGACCAGAAGAAATTCCGGCGTTAGACTTTCCCGCACCTGTTCCGAATCTTCCACGGCCTGCAAGTGAATTCTCGCCGCCTCGGCGGCGTCGGTCTGAATTTGAATTTCGGCAAGGTTTGTTTCAACCAATCTAATCCTCTCTTTGGCCTGTATCGCCACCTGGTCGGCAAGATTCTGTAAAGTAGAAACAGCCTTTCTGCGTTCAAGTCTTCTTCGAATTAATTCGGCTTCTCGCTGACGGTTACCGAGCGGAAATTCAAGAGACAAACCAACCGCATAACTGACATAGTCGCCGCGATTGAAATTGTCCTGTGCCGGGCCCTGGCTCTGGGCGATACCCTGTAATCTGCTCGAAGCAATCAAATCCAGCCGGGACATCTCCTGGTTTTCCGCGACACGGATGTTAATATCAGCAACAGCAACAGCTACCCGGGCCTGCTGCATTACCGGATTTTTATTTATGGCCCGTCCAAGAATCTCAGCCTGATCGAGTTCATCTGTCACCACCGCTGGAGCAGTCTGGGGTATAATTTCCAGCTCATCGAGCAAGCTTACCTGCGGGTCGGCCATCAACCTCAGCAAAACATCCTGTGCATCTATAACCGCTCTACTTGCCTGAAGCAGTACAGCCTCACGGGATTTTGAAGAAGCCTCCATCTGCTTGATCTGCACGTCAGTTGCGTCAATTTCCTGTCGGCCTAACACTTTTGTCAATGTCTCAAGTGTTCTTTCCAATAGTTTCTGTAGAATCTCAAAGTCTCGGCGAGCCTCCAGAAGCCGCCAATATGCCGATATGACCTGGGTCGAAATATCTTCGGCCTTTTGACGAAAACCAAGAACAGCAACATCATGATTGAGCCTGGCTATGTCCACGCCCGCAAGATTAGTCTGCTTCCATGCGTCACGCAAAAGCGGCTGCTTAATCTGAAAAGCAAGTATCGGCTCATATCTTGTGGGCAGTGACCTGGTAGACAAATCGTCCCAGCTTCGGGTCAAGGCATAGCTTAATGACCATTCCGAGCCGGTGATACCTTTCTGCTTGATTCCCGACTCCAATAAACGGACATCCGATTGGCCGGACTGAAAAATACTGTTAACAGGATTGTCATCCTCCGCGTAATTTACACGCCCGAAGGCGGTCACGTCAAATTCCGCGGCCGCTTTGGTTATGTCCTGTTTTGCGATAGACGGGTCGAAACTTACTACCCTTATTTCGGGGCTGTTGGCAAGGGCCCTGACTATAGCCTGCTCAATTGTAAGGGCGATAATCTTTCTGCCCGTGTTGGGGTCAATAACAATCTCAATATCATCCGGAATTCCATCAGGAGTTGGTTTAAGCAGGCCCAGAGGTTGCTGAGAATCCTTGCCCTCAGTATCTGCCCGCTGCTGAGGCCCTTTATCAGCCAGAGCCTGCTGATATGAAGCCAGCGCACCCTGCTCATCAACTTCATCGGAAACACAACCGCCTAACTGGGCTATCAGTAAAACAAAGAGAACACAGGACAGAGGACAAAGAACAGATAATCGATAACCTGATTTTGCCGTAAGGCATGCTGAGGACTGACTTTTGACTTGGGGCGCACCTTGATTTGAACGATTGGCAAAAAGAAAAGCATCTCCTTTAGGATTCATTTTAAGCTCCTCAATTTATCTCCTTGAAGCTGGGAAAATAATCTCAACATGCTCGCCGGCCGGCCTGTTTGATTTGTTGGGCACTTCTATGCGAACTCTCAACGTTCCACTGGCCGCGTCGGCGACTGCGGCTATGTAAACAATGCTTCCTTCCACCGATGCCATGTTCGGGTTCGGAAACAGAACCTTTGCCATTTTTCCAGCACTTAGATCCATGGCCTGAATTAAAGGTACGGGAACATCAATCCAAAGCGGATCGATCTGGACAACACGAACCACATCAGTCAGGGCATTAATTGATTCGCCGGCCTCAATATGAATTTTTTCAATTCTTCCATTTATCGGACTGACCAGACGCATCTTTTCAACCTGCACCTTTACTTCATCGTATTTTCTTCCGGCCTGTTCATGCTCGAACTTAGCAAGCTTAAGCGACAGTTCGGCCATCTTTACACTTAACTTGGCATGTTCCACTTCCAGCTCCGTTGCCGCATTCTGTGCGGCCGCTTTTTCCAGCTTCTGAAGGTCAATTTTTTTCTGGGCTAAAGATGCATCGCTAGCCTGTATTTGTGTAGTATCGTCGCTGGCCGCTTTGAGCTGAGCAAGTTGTATCTGTTCGACAGCATCATCCTGCTGGACAAGCACCTGTCCGGCTTTTACCCACATACCTTCAGTGAAATGAACTTTTGCAATACGTCCCGGCTGAACATAGGAGAGAGTTATATCCGAGCTGGGATTAGTAATTGCTCTTACTCTCGAATCTGATGGTGCGCCCCCCAGGGACAACACGCTAAACAACACAACACAAATAATACCTGTCGCAACGTAGCCACGACACGACGGACAAAAACCCATAAAGCTGTTTTTCTGAATCATGATATAAAACCTCACTTATCTGATAAATTTACTATACCATTATATTCATATATCGGACAAAACTGCAATTGAAATCCTGCAAATTGAATTCCTTCTCGCTGCGATGCATAGCGAAGGGCAAAGGTGAGTTGCCGAAAAACATGATTCCATTTAGAGATTTGAATCTCATTAGAAGCAAGTCGTCAACTTCTCATGTGGTGAAAGAAAAAGCTCTAATGAGGTGGTTATCTACAAAATATCAGTACAGAAGCCAAAAAAAACGTTACTTCCGAGATACAGGCTGGCACTTTTATATAGTTTCAAACATAAACAAGGAAGAATTGATTTCACGAACTTTTTTGAAGGCAGGTGATGATGCCATTATGGAGAAAGATAAAATGAAGCGTATATGGAAAAGGCTACGAGGAAATCGCCGCTCACAAAAACAACAACTCGCCCACGGCAAACCCGTATTCGAGAACCTTGAACCAAGGCTCTTATTAAATGCGGTTCCTTATATACAGGACTTTA
>CAZIAN010000557.1:0-2578 GCA_964537355.1 uncultured Pirellulales bacterium
CCCTCATTTTAACGACAAATCACCCCTGGGTACAATCCTTAAAACATAAGCATAGACGACTGTTTTTCAAAACTTCCCCTGCAAAACAAAGAGGAGATTCTATGTAAAGGAAATCTGGTTTTCGACTGAACAAATCCATGACAGGCGGTACATTTTCTTTGACTTTCAGCAATAGAACCTATATTGTTGCACTATCAGATTATTATTTACCCGATAAGCAGTCGAGTGCAGGTCAGCATTATGCTTTGAAAAAGAGAAAGGGGACAAGGCAAAACCTGCCGAAGCAGACTTTTGCATTATCTGATGTTCCTTGGGAGTTCGAATATCCATTTGGCTGCGTGCACGGCTTAGAAACAAGAGTTAGAATTCGGTGTGGTGGTTATAATAATTGCGTTTACTTAGGGGATGTTATGCGCAAATATTTAAAAACGATTGCTAACCGAGCAAAGAACAGGGATAATCATTCAAAAGTAAGATTCTCAAGGTCTCAAACCATTCTGCTCGTTCTGACGGTTTCTGGGGGGGGATTGAATCATGCTGAAATCCGAAGACAAAAAAAAGCCGACCGAAAAGGTGAAAACAGCACATTCACATAGGAACATGCCCATGCTGAAAAACAGCGAGGCAACAACACCTGCTGACAAGAGGGAATACAAAGAAACGATTCTGCTCTTTATCAAAATGCTGGTAACGATTTTCCTCTGTGAGGCAACCATTATGGTGCTGATGTATATAATACCTCTCAGCAGAGACTGGGAGATTATTGCGGCCCCCCTCTTGTTAACGGCCCTCGCCACCCTGATATTGTTTTGGCTGTTCGTCAGGCCGATTTGGCTTGCACTTCAGCAACGTAATCGCGATGTGGAGTCGCTAAGAAAAAGCGAGGACCAATTAAGTACTTTTATGGCCTCAGCTACTGATGGATTTATCCTGTTCGATTCAGAATTAAATCACATCGAGATGAATGAATCAGCACTGGAAATAACCGGTTTAGAGCGAAAGGATGTTATAGGCAAGAATCTGTTAGATGTGGTTCCAGGCCTTAAAGAAACAGAGCGATATGATGAATACAAAAAAGTAATAAAAACAGGTGTACCTTTCCTCGTTTCTGATTTTGTACCTCCTGCAAAATTTAGCAATAAGCATATAGAACTAAAGGCCTTCAAAGTTGGCGATGGCCTTGGGATGATTGTTAGCGATATAACTGAGCATAAAAAAGCCGAGGAGGCTTTACTGATAAAACAAAACGAAACTGAGGCGCTGCTGTCCGCCACTCGTTCTATTCCAGAAAAGAAGACTTTTTCTGAAGCGGCGCGAGGTATCTTGGTTGCCGCCAAAGGATTGCTCGGAGCCGATTCGGGCTATGTTGCGCTTCTGTCCGAAGACGGCAGGCAGAATGAAGTACTTTTCCTTGATGCCGGCAATCGTCAATGTACCGTTGATCCGAACTTGCCTATGCCGATACGTGGATTGCGGGCAGAAGCTTACGGTAAAGTAGCGGTTCTTTGGGAAAACGATTTTCCTTTAAGTAAATGGGAAGAATTTTTGCCCGATGGACATGTCAAACTCGACAATGTACTTTTTGCACCGATTATGATTGATGGCAAGGCTGTTGGCACTATCGGCCTTGCAAACAAGCCGGGAGGATTTGGAGAGCATGATGCTGAAATGGCCAAGGCGTTCAGCGATATCGCAGCGGTCGGATTGCGGTTCGCCCGAGATCAGGAAAAATTGAGTCAGAGCGAAGAAAAGTTCCGTAAACTTACCGAGACTATTGACGATGTATTCTGGATAACATCGCTCGGCGAATTTGAAAAGATAGAATATGTAAGCGATGCTTTCAGAAAGATTTGGGGTAGAGAACCTGAAGAGCTTTATAACGATTCAAGGTTGTGGACAGAGGCTATTCATCCTGATGACAGGAGGGGGATTGTCCAAAGCTTTGAAGGCTTGATCCGAGGAGATAATGACTATGACGTAGAGTACAGGATCCTGCGAGACGATGGTAGTATTCGCTGGATATGGGACAGAGGTTTCAGGACTTTTGATAATGCAAACCAGGTAATTGGTATCATGGGTCTTGCACAGGACATCACCGAGAGCAAGAAAGTAGAGGAGGCGCTGCGAAAGAGTGAGAATTTGTATCGAACTCTTGTCGAAGCCAATCCTTATGGTATTCAGGAAATCAATACATCCGGTATCATTACTTACACAAATCCAGCCTACCAGACGATGCTCGGTTATACTGAACAGGAACTATTAGGTAAATCTATTCTGGATTTGCTCGAATCCGAATCAAAACGAGACGAACTATGCGACTATTTATCCGTGCTGGCGAAGGAACAACCCCAGCCGACAACCTATTATCAGAAGAACCGCACTAAGGATAACAGAATTATCGATATGGCGATTGACTGGAACTACAAGTGGGATCATGAAGGGCGTGTAGTCGGATTTACATCAGTCATCACCGATATCACTGATCGCAAGAAAGCAGAGCAAAAAGTTCTTGACGACCAGAAACAGCTTAAATCTTAGGCTTCAGAGTTGTCGATAACTGAGGAGCGTGAGAGACGCC
>CAZIAN010000557.1:2588-3330 GCA_964537355.1 uncultured Pirellulales bacterium
ATAGCTACAGAACTGCACGACCAAATCGGCCAGTCTCTTGTGTTTTCCAAAATCAAGCTTGACGAACTTCACCAATCTGCAACCTCCAGCGAACTTACAAAGTCTCTGGATGAAATATGTAACAATATTGGCCAAATCATTCAGGACACGAGATCTCTAACATTTGACCTTAGCTCTCCTATTTTAAATCAATTTGGCCTTGAGGCGGCTGTGGCCGATTGGCTTGAGGTGCAAATCGGGGCAAAACACGGTATAGAAACGGAATTTGAAGATGATGGGCGGCAAAAGCACCTGGATGATGATATTCAGGCGCTTTTGTTCCGCAATGTGCGGGAATTACTAATCAACGTTGTCAAGCATTCGAATGCAAAAAAAGTAAAAGTTTCGATTAGCAGAGTTAACGAGCATATAAACATCGAGGTCGAAGATAACGGAAAGGGATTTGACCCCGTAAAAGTAACATCAAGAGCAGCTAAAGAGACCAAATTCGGGCTTTTTAGTATCAAGGAGCGATTGGAGCAGTTAGGCGGACAATTTGAAATTGACTCCAAGCCGGGCCGCGGCAGCAAGTTTTCAATGATAACACCATTGAAACTCGCATAAACAAACCAGGTAACCGAATGCAGCCTGACTTTCGAACAGGCCGAAATCATATCATCGACCGTTTATTTGCGTTCTATAGGAACACTCAGATCATCCACCAGTGTCCGGGGCTGACAGATTTGAGCCTGAATTCTCTTTG
>CAZIAN010000558.1:0-3327 GCA_964537355.1 uncultured Pirellulales bacterium
TCGCCTATGTACCAAATTACCAGCCTGTCGACGCCGTTCTCGGTCCAGTCACGCGGGTAAGTCAATGTTAAAGTAGCCTCGGATTTGCCGACACCGTTGTTGTAGGAAAACGGCATTGACTGATTACCGCTGTGAACGATAGTCTGCTCGGCAAATGGGGGACTGGCATAACCAACGACGGAACCGTTTACAGCCGGATTGTCGAACCCATCCGCCCAGGCCAGATATATCCTATTGCTCCCGGGTTCGTCTTCATTAATGTTATTGTAGAGTTCCATATCATCAACGATAAGGAAATCAGCCGTGGTGAAACTCCAGACGTTGCCAGTCTGTATCGTACCGCCGTCCTCGACTTCATCAACACGCCAGTAGTAAGTAGTATTCCACAGGAGTTTTCCGGGGTCATAACTTTCGGAGCCGAGCTGCCTGCTGCCCTTGTACTCGAGCGAGCTGGTATCAGCGTTTTTCACGGCGTCCGCGTCGGAGCCGAAATAAACGTCGTGCGAAGCGGCTGCCTCTCCGGGTGACCAGCTAAGAATCACCGTCTGCCTTACATCCACAGCTCCATTTGACGGATTCGCCTGGCCAGCCTTTACAGGCGGCGAGAGAGCGGCCTGCGGGATGAGCTGCTTTGGGGTTCGTGGGCTTGACCATCGCAGTTCTGCAACCGCTCCACCACCGTTCTCATAATATTCCATTACAAGACTGTACGTCTGCCCGGCAACAAGATCAATACTCCCCCTATTCTCGGTAGATGCGTGGTCGGTCCAGTTGTTAACAAGCTGTCGGCCGTCAATCCAAAGACGCACACCATCATCGCTGCTGGTATAGAAGTTGTAGGTCTCGGTAAACGCCGCCTCTACCTCGCCGGTCCATCTGGCTGAGAACTGGTCAACAGGAACCAATGCATCCGGTGAGCCGGGGTCGCCCCAGTTAAAGTCGATTTGAGGGTCTATCCGGGTCAGTACAAGATTCCCAAAATCCATACCTGTGAAATATTCACCCTTTACACCTCCGCCTTCCTTAGCGATTGTGAAGGTCCAGACATCACCTTTATATGTTGTGACGGCATCGAATTCATCTACACGCCAGTAGTAGGTTTTCTCCGGTTCAAGTGTATCGAGAGCATAAGTTGCGGTTCCCTGAGGAAGTCCGCCAGCGGCATTATTCACATCATCGAAGTTGTCACCGAAATACACAGTGTGCAATTTAGCGCCAAAACCTGCGGCCCAGCTAAGGTCTGTATCCGGGTCAACAAACTTGACGCCATCTGATGGGTCGGCATTGTAAGCGACCCGAGAAGGAATCGTAAAGCTCCAGACAGAACCCTTCCATGGGCTGTTCGGCTCGGTGTCATTAACTTCATCAACCCGCCAGTAGTATGTCGTACCTGGAACGAGGCCATCCGGATAAGCAAATCCTGGAAAGCCCGCCACGAAATTAGGCATACCGTTATTGCCCTGAAAAGCACTCTCGGCACCGGCGTTTACATCTTCAAAATTATCGCTGAAGTACACATCATGTGAGACGGCAAAATCACCAGGCCGCCAGTCAATGCTTATCCATGTGTCGGTATACAGGCTGCCGTCTTGGGGAGCAGGACGAGATGCATACGGGTATCCTCCAAGACCCATCATAGCAGATTGAATCTCGGCTTCGGTCAGCGGGTTGTCATAGATTTGTACGTCGTCAATAATGCCCTGGAACCACTGGTTATTATTCCATTGACCAATACGGGTCTCACCGGATGCCCCGAGATAAGGACTTGCATCAGCCTCAGCTTCCAGGACTCCATTGATATAAATCCTTCTGTTTTGATTTTCAAAGTCGTACCAGAAAGCCAGGTGGTACCAGTTATTCTGTTCGATTGTTGTCGTAGTATCGAGGTCGTTGGAATAGAATCCCATGCGAACATTGCCGGAATCAGGTCCATATAGCCGATAATGCATACTCAAGTTTGTTGTGCTTGACTCGACCTGGCCGAAGATGACCTGCTCACTTGTGTATAACACCGGATTGACCCACATCATAATAGTGAAACTTCGGTTATCAAATGGTATATGAGGGGCTGCAACATATGAATCAGAACCATTGAACTGAAGCGCGCCGCCGAGCTGGCCATCAACCCACTCTGCGCCACCCTGGACAGTGCCATCATTGCCATTTCCGCTTGAGTCAATCGCGGTGGTTCCGGAGCGTTCGTCAAACCTCCACCAACCTACAAGGTCTGCTCTGGCGGTGCCCGTCAAAGCGACGCTCAAGACAAAAATTAAAGAAACCAGATAAAGCAATTTTTTAGACATAATATTTCTCCTTAAAAGAATTTCAAAACGAGTATTTACGCTTTGGCCAGAAACCAAAACAAATATTCCCAAAGAGGCGAGATTTGAAAACCCCCATTTGCTAAGCACAAAGTTATATTTACAAATAACTCTGTATTTTGCAGATGGCTCCTCCTCGGTTGAAAAACTACAAGAATTACACCCGTATTATGACATTAAAACCATAGATGCCCGACTGCACGGATACGAATTTCACTAACATTATCTATACCATATTACCAGCTTTCTCGTCAAGCTAAATCTCTTGAATTATGCCAGTTTGTCAACAGCCTCAAAGAAAATCTGCAATCTTCCCGGCCGGTCGCAAGAGCGACTGTAAAAAAATTAGTTATCATTAAAAAGGGGCTTACACAGAATAATTCGGCATAAGCCCATGATTGACCAAATCAGCATTAACTACCCAATTTTATTTGCGAATTACAAGTTACAGTGCTGCAGGTTACGGTGTATACAGACGAATGTCATCGAAGTACATCATACCTGAGCCGCCGGCAGTCGGATTGGCCCTGTTACCAAGGCCAAGTGTAATCGAAGTTACATTGGTAAGGTTTACGCCCTGGTCGGCGAAGGCCTGCAAGTCAATATTCCATTCGGTCCAGGAAGATGCCTGCGCTGCATTTGGATTATCATTAGTGACTACAGCGCTGTCATTGAGAGCAACATACATCTGCTCGGCTGCGTTGGCCGAACCGCCCCGGTACCAAATTGTTAATCTGTTTACGCCCTTGACTGTCCAGTCACGATTAGAAGTCAATGTTAAAGCAGCTTCAGATTTACCGACTGCGTTGTCGTAAGCCATCGGCATTGATTGAGAACCGGTGTGAACAATAGTCTGCTCGGCAAAAGGAGGATTAAGGTTACCAACCACAGAACCGTTCGCTGCCGGATTGTCGAATCCGTCTATCCAGGCCAGATATATCCTGTTAGAATCCGGGTCACCTTCATCAAGGTCGTTGTAGCTCTCCATATCGTCAATGATAAGGAA
>CAZIAN010000559.1:0-3325 GCA_964537355.1 uncultured Pirellulales bacterium
GTGCCTTTCTCTTAACATCGTTGCGACAGGTTCCCGCAGTTCCACGTCAGAGCCCGGATTAAGCTCACGCCACCTCTACGCCGGACGCCGCCTGGCCAGTAAACAGGTATCCGCCAGACTTATCCTGGGAAAATGTCAAGTCCCCAGTTTTGACCCCATCTAAGACTTTCGACGCTTGCACGGTGGTTCACTTGTATTCGTCTTCTTAATCCACACCTGATGCTTTTAATAGCACCTTTTCCGTAACGCTCACGACCAGGGCTCTTAACCAAAGCCGCTTACGGTGGTTTGCAACCTGCTCCTGTAAGCCGGTTGCGGGAGGACTACTCCCATCTCTGACGCAGCTTGCTGCGGCACACTGACATCTTGTTACCATTTTGTCACCACAAATGTCATGTTTCATGGTTAATGGAAGCACTAAATCCCATATATTTGCATAAAAAACGATGTTTTTTTTATTCTTATCGGATTAAGTAAACGGATGAAATAAAATGTATCAATCAATGACCGTTCTCGGTGCTATCAGTGAAAAGGGGCCGACAGTAGTTGACGAGTTGTCATCCATAAGCACCTGTTTCTGGTTTCACAAGGATTCGCGTCGGAGAAGCTTAGCTTACAATCCCTAAGTTTGAGTTGTGTTGTTCTTGACTTCTCTGAAAGTAAGATTTACAATAAATATTTTGGGGAGGGGATTCTGTTTTGGACAAATACGAAAGATTAAGATGAACAGAACAATTCTTATAGCGATCGTTTGGCTATTACTTATTATCGACGTACAGGCTGCCGACTGGCCAACCTATCGAGCCGATGCCGCACGAAGCGGGTATACGAAGGAGCAACTGCCCGAGAAGCTATCGCTGCAGTGGACTCATCAATCCCCGCACGCCCCGACGCCCGCATGGCCGACGCGCAACCGCCAGCAGTTCGATCGTGCCTATCAGCCGGTGATCGCAGGCGATTTGCTCTATTACGGCAGCTCGGCTGACTGCAAAGTATACGCTTTGGATGCGGTCACAGGTGCGATACGATGGACATTCTTCACCGACAGTCCCGTACGGTTCGCACCGGTGGTTTGGCGGGACCGTCTATTAGTGTCAAGCGATGACGGCCACCTGTACTGCCTTGCGGCAGCCGATGGTCGGCTGCTATGGAAATTGAGAGGCGGGCCGAAAGCCGACATGCTCCTGGGTAACGATCGGATGATCTCACGCTGGCCGGCGCGCGGTGGGCCGGTTGTTCTCGACAATGTGATTTATTTTGGCGCTGGTATCTGGCCGACCGAGGGAATTTTCATCTACGCGATCGATCCGGTGACCGGCCGGGTGCTTTGGTGCAACGATTCCTCAGGCTCAATCGAAATGGATCAACCGCATCCGACCGCTCGGGCCAAAAGCGGCATTGCATCACAAGGATACATGGTCGTTTGCGGCGATATGCTTTTTGTCCCGACCGGGCGTGCCGTGCCGGCCGTGTTCGATAGAACCGAAGGCGAGCTTCGCTACTTTCATCTCCAGCAGAACCAGAGTTCGGGCGGCTGTGAGGTGGTGGCGATAGACGACTACTTCTTCAATAGCGGTGAAATGTTCGTCGGCGCCAATGGTGTTAAGCTCAATCTTCCCAAGGAAAATCGAGTCGGCTTACAGACCGCTGCACATCCGGATTTTATCGTCTCCGCGTCAAACAGAAAAATCTTCGCCTTTAACCGCCGAAAGCTATTGGTGGACAGGAAGGTAATCGATCGAAAGGGCAAAGAGAGACTTGTTAAGGTCCTTGCCCCGCCAGCGTGGACCGTCGAGTTGCCAGAAGGCACGATGGCGCCGGTGAGTACCCGCAAGGGCACCGAGCAGCCGTCCATAAACCTGATGGGCTCAACGGCGTGGAGCCGCCCCTCGTTATTCGGTGTGCCATCTGCGTTGATAGTCGCCGGAGACAAGATTATCGCTGCGGGGCGGAGAAAGGTGGTGCAGGTTGACGTTCGTTCGCACAAAGTGGTGTGGGATGCCAAAGTGGACGGCTCCGCTTTTGGATTGGCAGTAGCCGACGGACGGCTGTATGTGAGTACCGACCGGGGAATAATCCATTGCTTTGGTGCTGGTGATTCAAATGCCAGGAAGAGTGGTGACGCAGGACCGCGAGAGATTCTGGCAGACGACACTTCCATCTATACGACAGCGGCGGAAGAAATCATTCGGCGGACTGGTGTTACCGAGGGGTATTGCCTGGACATTGCCTCCGGTGGGTGCAGGTTGGCCATGGAGTTGGCAAAACGGACTGAGCTTCGAATCTATTGTATAGAAAAAGACTCGGTAAAGGTAAAAGCCGCAAGACACATGCTCGACGCGGCAGGATTCTACGGAAGCCGGGTGACAGTCCATCAGGCCAACCCGGCTGATGCTCCGTACCCGGATTACTTTGCAGATCTGGTCGTATCGGGCCGGTCGATAACAGAAGGCCCGAGTGTGGTTCCGCTCAAAGCGGTACAGCGCATGCAGCGTCCGTTTGGTGGGATTGCCTGCATTGGCAGATCTGGTGCGATGCGGCAAACGATTCGCGGCCCGCTCGAAGATGCTGGGAACTGGACGCATCAAAATACTGACGCTGCTAACACACGATGTTCGAGTGACAGTCGCGTTCACGGCCCGCTCAAGATGCTCTGGTTCCGGGACACCGATTTTGTTATGCCCAATCGCCACAGTCGCGGACCGGCACCGCTTGTTTACAAGGGGCGTATGATTGCCGAAGGGATCAACGGTATCCGGGCGACCAACATCTACAACGGGCAAACACTCTGGGAATTCCCGATCGAAGGGATCCTTCTACCCTACCACGCCGAAACACAGCTCGGAGCGGCGTGGTGCGGGAGCAACATCTGCATAAGCGGCAATCGCCTCTACGTGCATGACAGACAGACATGTCTGTTACTCGACATGAAAGACGGGAAAAAGCTGGCTGAACTGTCACCTCCGTTGCGTAACGACGGAAAACGGGGAGTGTGGGGATTCATCGCCTGTACAGGGCGAACGCTCTTCGGCACGCTGGTCGATGAAGGATACCTGGTCAAGTCATGGTCTGCCAAATGGGATACGAGTAAATTGTTCACCGAGTCTATATTGCTCTTTGCAATGGATGCACAAACAGGAGAGCACAAGTGGTCTTTCACACCCAGGCATTCCATCCGTCCCAGTGCCATCGCAATCGGTGACGGGCGCGTTTATCTGATCGACCGGCCTCCGGCGCCGCTGGAAGAACTGAGCTTCAATGAGGACAAAGCCCGTACCGAGGCAAAACGGAGAGCTGCGTTAAGCGGCAGGAGCGCAGAAGAGGA
>CAZIAN010000560.1:0-3306 GCA_964537355.1 uncultured Pirellulales bacterium
ATAGGTGAGGGTCTGGTTACGGATATGCGTGCCGTGCGCAAGGATTACTTTCTCGATCACGACCACAGTGCCTATGTTGACCAGTGGGACTGGGAACTGGCCATTAACGCCGAACAACGAAACCTGAAGCTGCTTCGTCAAGTTGTAGAGAAAATCTGGAAGGTACTTAAAGGGGCTGAGAACCACGTTCAAGAGCTTTATCCTCAATTGAAAACCGATAAGTATCCAAGCCTGCCCGATGAGCTGACCTTCCTTCACGCAGAAGAAATACTTGAAAAGTTCCCTGACTTGCCTCGTAAACAACGGGAAACGATGATTCTTCAGGAATACCCGGCCGTCTTCATTATCGGCATCGGCTGGGTCCTTAAGGACGGCTATCCACATGAAATGCGTGCCGCCGACTACGATGACTGGGTAACAGAGACTACCTCCGAGGACGGCAGGCCAATGCATGGGCTAAACGGTGATATTCTCGTCTGGAATCCGGTTACGAAACGCCGCCACGAACTGACATCTATGGGCATCCGGGTCAACGCCGAAACTCTGAAGCAACAATTAGAGCTTACAGGACAGCTTGATTTCCTAAACTTTCCCTACCATAAGGCCATCATAAACAATGAAATTCCCCTCAGTATCGGCGGGGGGATAGGACAATCGCGTACATTTATGATTCTGTTGAAAAAGGCCCATATCGGCGAGGTCAGCGCGACCGTCTGGCCAAAAATTTTAAAAAATATGTGTATAAAGAAAAACATCCACGTAATAGAATAGACAAAGATATTCTATTGTCTTAGCCTTGAAACTTATATACTGACGTATATTGTCAAATAGATTCTAAATAAAACGTAAAGTTTCTATGGAGGTTAAGTTATGGAAGACCAAAAATCTGATGACGCAAGCGCGGCCAATTCCGATAAGCCAAAATCGACCAATCCTCCTAAATTCGCCCGGAAGCTGCCTGCAGCAGGATGGGGATTGTTGTTCATCTGGATAGGAATTGCCATGCTCTTGAAACTTAGCACCGGTAGTATTCTTCTCGGCATTGGGGCCATTACCCTGCTGGTGCAGGTAGCCCGTAAATATTTGAATCTAAGAATCGAGTTATTCAATGTTGTTATGGGCCTGCTCTTTATGATTGGCGGCTTCTGGGAAAATTACAAGCCGGAGCTTCCTCTGATACCCGTTTTTCTAATTGTCGTTGGAACAGGGCTGTTCCTCTCTTTCATTAAGCATATGATGATTAAATAGCATTTTCACATATTCTCATAGCAATTTCTTCAAATGAAGCTATTTAAGAAAAATTGGCTTGATATACCGGTAATTGCACTTCTTGCGGCGAATGCCATACCGTTGTTTGGAGTTTTATTTCTGGATTGGGATGCTTTTTCCATCGTTTTACTATATTGGTCTGAGAATCTGGTAATTGGATTCTATACTATCCTGAAAATAGTATTCTCAAAGGTATCTCACCCGGCAATCCATCTCGGTAAACTAATTCTAATTCCTTTTTTTATAATTCATTACGGTGGTTTTACGGCCGTTCATGGTTTGTTTTTATTAGCTATTTTCAAGGAGGATATTGCCAAACGTGTTTTGGAAGGGTTTACATGGCCTTTTGTTCTGATTTTTGTTGAATTGTTATATAACGTCTTGAAACAAATGTACTTAATCATACCCTCACAAATGAAAATTGCCATATTATCCCTTTTTTTAAGCCATGGTATCTCGTTTGTTTATCATTACCTTCTGAAAGGAGAATATGCAGCTGACAAAGCCCCAAACCTTATGGCCGCCCCATATAAGCGTGTATTCATAATGCAGTTTGCAATTTTGGGAGGCGGATTTTTTGTGATGACCATAGGATCACCGGTAGCTTTACTTTTTATACTTGTCGTATTGAAGACCATTTTTGATGTAATTCTTCACTTGCGAAGCCATAAAAAAGTACACAACTCTTGATTCATTTCGCAACGACTTCTCATACTGTTTTCTGTAATCAAGTACTATATCTAAAGTAGGATTTCCGAATAACCGTCAAGTAAATATATGGGTTATTCTTCAACAATTAATATTTTTTCAGCTTAATCCTCAAAAACATATAAATACTAAACAATGCTATATAATGCTCTCAAAACGCATATATTGCTAACATATCTATATATTTACATAGTTGATAATAGGGACTATACACAATATAGTATAGCATAATTGCCCGATACTGTTACCCAAATTTTGCGAAGACTCGTCGTGCATATATTGAGCTTCGGCGGAAGGCTTCGACCGTTTTCATTGTCTTCGGTGTTCCCTTTTCCACTGCCTGTTCAAGAACGATGTGAGGAAAAACATCTATATCCAGTAGGTATTTTGCCAGACGTCTGTAGTTTATATCACCTTCTTCAAATGTTTCAGACCAAATATTTTCTTTCGACTGGCGAAGATGCAGTTCGGTTATTCTCCGGCCGTAAAGCTTCAGGACGTCGAAGAGCGCCACGGCTGAGTTGCCGGCTCCACGGTAAACCCAATGGGCATCCAGACACAGGGTTACGTAAGCGGGGTCGGTCCCGACCATCATGTGGTGAAACTCGCGGGCAGCATTACGCAACTCTATATCATGGTTGTGATATGACAACGTAAGTCCCATTGATTTCAACTGCGTACCGAGCCTCCCCATTGAGGCCGCCTGCACCTTTAACTGCCCATCATCTTTGTTCTGAGGCCCACCCCATTGGATAGGGCTTGGATTGGTTACTATGATTTTCGTCCCTATACTTTTTGCTTTTTCTGCGATGGCTAATACAGCATCAATGCTTTGATCAGCTTGTTGGCGCTCATGAAGGGTGCTATTTACGTACAATGAGCGCATTTCCAGGCCGTGCTTCTTTAACAGGGGACCAAGACGGTCGATCTCCTCTGGATTAATGACGAGCGGCTCATAGCCATCCATTCCACTTGCAGCTAACTCGCCTAATCCATTATCAAGCTCCTCATTGAAATTGCGATTTTCCCGCTGGTAGAAAACAAGCCAGGGATACTGGTTGCAGGCTAAGTGCAGCTTAGAAGGATCTTTGCGTTTGGCGGCTCCGAGAGTTTTAGCTCCCATTACAATAGTTCCGCTTGCTAAAGCTAAATTTTGGACGAATTTTCGGCGAGTGATTTTTTTCATGATATGATCCTTTTATCTATTTTAACATTTTTCCGCATAAAAATCAGAGAGTTCAATATATCAGTTATATAAATGATTGTCAAGTCGGACGAAATCCTTTGTATATACACACTATGCATCAATTTTGTCCTTTCTGTAATTGG
>CAZIAN010000561.1:0-3304 GCA_964537355.1 uncultured Pirellulales bacterium
GCGCGGATTGTATGCGGTTCGTTGCGATTGGCATAGGTAATACAAAGTTTTCCATCAGCCAGACGGACCATGGAGGGCGGATTGCCGCTGGATTCACCGTTTTCTGTAACGGGATTGCCCAGCCATTGCCAGCTTAGGCCGCCGTCCTGTGAGCGAAACAGTTCGATGAAATTGTGCTGAGTGGGATTATTGTCCCGCCGGCGTATGGCCGCAAGAAAATCGCCGTTAGGCAGGCGAACTGAAGACGGCATAATAGAGTAGCCGCTGGAGGGTTCCGGCCCGATCCAGGCAAATTGGTTCCAGTATTTCCCGCCGGTTCGCGTGCGGGCGCAAAACGGCCGGCCCTCTCGATTATTTGTTTTTTCCGAACTGAGAAAGAGCATCAGGTCTTTTGCCCCGAGCACTTGATAATCGGTGCGCGCACTCAGGTGCAAATCGGCAAAGGGCAGGCGAAATGGTCCGCGCCATGTCCTGCCTCTGTCGAGTGAAATGCAGGCCCTGTCACCGCGGGCGTTCAGAGCGAAATCCGGCGCATCGAACGCAATGTCCGTGGGGAACCGCTGCAGTTCGCCGTCGGGATATCCCGCTTCCGAAACCGACCAGGTCTCGCCGCCGTCCAGGCTTCGTGCAAGCATCCTGCTCCGCGGGCGGACAGGATCGATCTGATGCAGCCCTTTTTCCTCCGGTGGCGCGAGGTAGCCGAGGTTAAAACCAACCAGAATTTCATTTCCCCACTGCCAGATGCCGTTGTTGGCCGGCCATCCTGCAAACCGGCCCTCCTCGTAAAATACCTTCAAATGCCGGACATCTTCGATGACAACTGCTTCCTCTTTTGCCGCTGAAACAATTGTATACGTTATCGCTATCGTTAAAGCAGCACCGAGCCATTTTTGCCTGAGACCGTTGGTCATAAGTGTGCAATTCCTTTCTCTCCAATGTTAACCTTTGCTGACAGTAGCTTGCCGGATGGTTTCACAAAACATAACCGCGTCATTCATTCCGGCAATATCGTAAGCAATATAGCAGCAATAAAACTCTACCAATAATCCCCAAATCTTTCAATAGCAAACACATAATAGTGTCCTATTTCGTATTTTTCTTAGACCGACACGTTCCTAAGGCATGACACAGTTCTCCGAAATATCTTTCTCAAAAAAGAGTCATAAGATTGATGTGTATTTACTTGACAGAGAGTTTGCTTATCTGGTATAAATAAAGCAATAGCCTTTGGAAAAAAGGAGGTTGTCTCAAGTCGTTCGTAAATTGCCTCTGGGCTGGCAAAGCACCACAAAAGCCGGAGTGCGAATTGTTTTCGCTCGTTTTGTAATTCTTGTTCTTTTAGAAGGAGGAACCAAAATGTCTCACAAATCAGCAAAACTCATCACGTTTAGCATTCTCGTCACATTGCTGCTGCTGGCTGTGTCGGCCCAGGCAGTGGAAAACTTCAAGATTTCCAGCTATGGAGGCGGCCATCAGATATGGTTCGAGGCCGAGGAATTCGACGAGCGCAATCCTGATACCGATCAGTATTACCTGATCGTTGACCAGGCCGATGCGTTCGGGCAGGTTGTCACCCGGGCCGGCGGCGCCGGCGGAATGATTAGATGGACGTTCGATATCAGCGAGGCAGGGGGAACGGGAGGCACCTGGTATTTCTGGGGACGAGTAATAAACCCGTCCAATAATTCGGATTTCATGCTCGTGGAGGGACACCCGGGTGATGATATCCCCAACGGTCCACCCTTTCCAGGAACTCTTGAAGCGACTGAGTTTAATAATTCCCAACGCATCTTTGAAGAAAACATGGGGCCTCCCTGGGTATGGGGCAGGTCAGGTCACGAGGATGCGCATACAAAAGAGCTTCAAGATGGCGAGAACTCGATGTACGTCTATCACAGGCAAGGCAATAGTGGTGTCTTCTGGGATGTCTTCGTGTGGACTGATGACGCAGATTATGTGCCCACCGATGATGATTATCGAAATGCTAAGGTAGTCCTTCCCGGCAACGCTTCCGCTCCAATTCCGGAAAACGGAGTTCCTGATGTTTCTCGAGATGCGGTCCTTAGCTGGATGGCCGGAGGTAGTACCTCCCCAACCAACGGGCACAAACTATACTTCAGTGAGAACATCGAAGACGTCACCAACGGCCTCGGCGCGATCACCCTTACGCCTAACAGCTATACAGTGCCCCAGCGGCTTAAATTCGCCACGACTTACTATTGGCGCGTCGATGAGATTATGCCGAGCGGCACAATATTCGATGGCGATATCTGGAGCTTTACGACTGAGCTGTTCGCCTATCCTGTTCTGAATGTCACCGCGACGGCATCGAGCAGTGCGCCGGATAAGGGGCCCGAAAATGCCGTCAACGGATCAGGGCTCGACAGCACCGGCCTGCTCCACGGAAACCAGGGCGCCGGTACCATGTGGTTGAGCGATATGGCTGCGCCGCAGCCGGCGTGGATTCTCTTCGAGTTCGACAATGTTTACAAGCTGCATGAGATGTGGGTTTGGAATTCCAACGAGAGCTTGGAAATGGCTGTCGGCTTGGGATTCAAAGACGTTCTGATCGAATATTCGGACAACGGTGTCGATTTTGTGACATTGGGGACTACCCAACAGTTCGAACGGGGAACCGGTTTGGACGGTTATGCTCACAACACAACTATCGATATGGGCGGCGTGGGAGCAAAGTTCGTGCGGCTCACCGCCAACAGCAACTTCGAAGATATATTCCCCCAATTCGGCCTCAGCGAGGTTCGTTTCCTGTCAATCCCTGTCCAGGCGGCCGAACCTGATCCGGCTTCAGGAACATTTGACGTGGCTTTGGATCTGGACCTGGCTTGGAGAAAGGGAAGAGAGGCGGACAAGCACAATGTGTACTTCAGCGACGACTTCCAGGCCGTACTGGACGGCTCCGCACCGGTAACTACGGTGACAGATGCGAGCGACGGTCCGCTGTCTCTCGATCTCGGAAAGACTTACTTCTGGCGGGTCGATGAGGTAAATGACGCTGAAACACCATCGACGTGGCCGGGCGAGGTGTGGAACTTCACGACGATCAAGTCTCTGGTCATCGACGATTTCGAGAGCTACAATGACCTTGATCCCGCTGACCCGGCGAGCAACAGAATATTTTTTGCCTGGCTGGACGGATTTGAAAATCCGGCTGTGAACGGCTCTGTTGTTGGTTATGCTCTTCCTCCTTTTGCAGAGCAAACTATTGTGCTCAGTGGTAAGCAGTCAATGCCCTTTTTCTACGACAACAGCGTTGGAAACTCTGAGGCGACTTTGACGTTGTCTT
>CAZIAN010000562.1:0-3304 GCA_964537355.1 uncultured Pirellulales bacterium
CGGTGGATTTCCTCAAGGACCTACAACCTATGATCCAGACCTGCTTAAACCAGGTAAGACTTACTATTGGCGAGTTGATGAGTTTGATACCGTCAATACGAATAAAGGCAATGTCTGGAGTTTTACCACTCAGGGTGCCGTCAAAACCCTGAATCCGTCTAACGGCGCTGTGGATGTGGCGCAAACAGTGGTTCTTAGCTGGTCACCGTCGGATCATGCCGCTTCGCATCAGGTTTATTTCGGCACGGATAAAGTCGCACTGCGCGATGCAGATACCAGTTCCCCGGAGTATAAAGGTGACAGAGACCTTGGTTCTGAGAGCTATGATCCCGGAAAGCTCCAGTGGGATACTACTTACTACTGGCGAGTAGATGAGGTCAATAACGCCAACACCGACAGCCCGTGGATAGGTCCGGTCTGGAGCTTTACCACTGCCAACTTCCTTATTGTAGATGATTTCGAGAGCTATAATGACCTCGACCCCGCTGAACCCGGAAGCAACAGGATATATATAGCCTGGGTGGACGGATTCGACGACCCGGCAAATGGCTCCGTCGTTGGTTACCCTAATTTCCCATTTACCGAGCAGACTATTGTTCACAGTGGTAACCAGTCAATGCCGATGTCCTACGATAATACTGTTGGAAAATCGGAGGCTATTTCTGTCTTAACTTACCCGCGTGACTGGACCGAAAAAGGTGTCAACAGACTGACAATCTGGTTCCGGGGCAATTCGGCTAATGCCGCCGAACCAATGTATGTTGTTCTCAACGACACTGCCGTGGTTAATCATGATAATCCGGATGCAGCACAGATAGGCTTCTGGACCCAATGGAATATCGACCTGACACGCTTTGCTGACCAGGGTGTGAATCTTGCGAATGTCAATTCGATTACACTCGGCCTTGGCAACAGGAGCAATCCTGCCGCCGGCGGTTCAGGCATGATGTACTTCGATGACATCCGTTTATACGCTCCTTAATCCACGCCAGCTGATTATGTCGTTTGGATAACAGTTTTGTGTTAATTTGGGGCTTATACTGTTTGATTCGGTATAAGCCCCTTTTTTCATTGGTTACTATAGAGATTTCACTGTTCAAAGAAGTGCTCGCCACGCGGAGCATCGAATGTTTTGATTTGTAATAAGATAAGAGACTTGAATATGAGTCCGCTTATTTCTGCGCTTGCTATTTGTTGGAAGTCCGGCTAAAATGCAAACCCGAATATTCTGAAGCAAAAAAAACTATTTTTGGAGTTAAAATATGATTAAAGTTCTTATTACAGACAAGCTTGCACAGGAAGGAATTGACTTGCTTAATTCGACAGAAGGTGTTGAGGCTGTCGTTAAAACCGGCATAAGCGAAGATGAATTAGCCGAAATTATCGGCCAGCACGATGGCTTAATCATCCGAAGTGGTACAAAGGTTACGGCCAAAGTCCTGAGTAATCCCGGCAAATTAAAGGCTATCGCCCGGGCAGGAGTAGGCGTAGATAACATCGATGTTCCTGAAGCCACAAGAAAAGGTATTCTTGTCATGAATACGCCTGGGGGAAATACTCTCAGTGCTGCAGAGCATACGATGGCGTTAATACTTGCGATGAGCCGAAACGTAGTGCCAGCCTGCGTCAGCTTAAAAGGGGGTGCCTGGGACAGAAAAAAATATATGGGTAACCAGTTGAACAACAAGACTCTCGGCTTGATAGGATTAGGCAGGATAGGTATGGCTGTGGCGGAAATGGCAAAAGGGTTCAATATGAAAATATTGGGCTTTGACCCGTTGGCTGCACCTCCTGATGCAGTAACAAAAGGGATCGAAATCAGCGATAGCCTGGAGCGACTCTTCACCGAAGCCGACTTTATCAGCGTTCATGTGCCGAGGAATGAGCAGACGTTGAATATGATTGACGCAGAACAGATACAAAAGATGAAACCCACAGTTCGGTTAATCAACTGCGCACGTGGGGGTATTATTAACGAAGATGCACTTTATGACGCCCTTGCCGCCAAACGTATCGCCGGTGCCGCTCTCGATGTTTATCCAAAAGAGCCGCCCGAGAATACACGTTTTGCCGAGTCTGAGAATTGCGTTGTTACACCTCATTTAGGTGCCAGCACCAGCGAAGCTCAAATCGAAGTTGCTCTCGAAGCTGCTCGAATCATTGTCGATGCAATCAAAGGCGGTCCGGTCAAGAACGCCCTTAATGCACCATCTACTACAGGGACTATGCCGCCAATAGTGAGCCAGTATGCGGAACTTGCTCGTCGAATCGGGACAGTTATCAGCACGATTGGGCCTGGACAAATCAAGACTATTGAGGTGCAGTACCGCGGCTCGATTGCCGAAATGGCGGTAGAACAGGTTACTCTTAATTTTGCGATAGGTTTATTGCAGAAACACTTTGAAATGCCGTTGAATATGGTCAACACTCCGGTTTTGGCTAAGGAACGCGGCATAAGTATAGACGAAACAAAAAATCCCGAGGCGAAAGATGTCGCTTCGAGTTTTAGCGCCAAAGTAGTTACGGATAAGGTAACGCGCACGGTGACCGGCTCGGTCTTCGGGGGGACGCTGCTGCGCATTATTGAAATCGACGGCTTTAATATCGAAATGACTCCGCATGGGGCGGTCCTGGTTATATTTAACGACGACAAGCCCGGTGTTATCGGTTCGGTTGGCATGCTCTGCGGCAGGCATAATATCAATATCTGCACTATGGGTGTTGGACAAAAACCGGAAGAGGAACAAGCTATTCTTGCCGTAAGTCTTGACAAGGAACCGGACTCAAAAGCTATTGAAGAGCTCGGCAAGCTCGAATTTGTGAATGAGATGTATGTTTGCACACTGGATTAATTCTTCTCTCCTTCGCTGAAGCTGCGATGGACAAGCGATACTTGATGTTCGCATGGAGTTTTCGATTTGGCTGAACAGTTAATAATAAGTGTCAGTGGAATGAGGGGTATCGTAGGGGAAAACCTTACCGATTCTGTGGCCACTGATTACGGCCGTGCGTTCGGGACTTTTTTAAAAAAGAGCTGTACGGGAAAAAAGAGGGGACTTTCAGTTTCTATCGGGAGGGATTCACGGCCCAGCGGCAAACAGCTTGTGTCCGCTGTTGCACAAGGATTGTGTGATGTCGGGATTGACGTAATTGATTTGGGGATTGTAACTACGCCGAGCGTAGGGATTATGTTGAGGCAGCTTGGCTGTGCAGGCGGTGTGGTTATAACGGCTTCGCATAATCCGGGCAAATATAATGGCATCAAGCTGCTGCTTGGCAACGGTGTTGCTCCGCCGAGCGATGC